>JAJYJL010000235.1 GCA_021789565.1 Acidobacteriota bacterium | reverse complement strand
CGTTCCAGCACCTCGCGCGCCTTGGCAATCTGCCCCGTCTGAAAATAGAAAACACCCAGCGTGGAGTACGCCCCCGGCCACTCCGGCATCAATTCAATGGAGCGATTGAAGTCGCTCGTCGCCTCTTCCGCCTTGCCTTCCAGAACGGCCGTCAGGCCCTCGCCCCAATACAACTTGCCCGATGCCGGAATGCGCGATTGGCCCTTCTGCAGAATCTGTTTGGCATCGGCCAGGCGGCCCTTGCGCAGATCCAGAAGCGCCAGCGAAAGATAAGCCTGGTCATTGTCCGGATTCCGAGTAATCGCATCTTCGTAAATCTGCATTGCTTCGTCAGTCTCTCCCATATGACTGTAGGTGTCGCCCAGCAGGGAGAGATACGCATCGTCTTTCTGTGCGGCCTCGGAAGCCAGCTTGAGGGTTGCCAGCGCCTGGGGATACGCCCGCTGCTTGAAGTACGCATTCGCCAGATCGAACTTGATGTCGTCCGAGTCCGGGGCAATCGCCAGCGCGCGCTCAAAATGCGCGATGGCATCCGGATACAAGCCAAATCTCGCCAGCAACACTCCCGTTCCGGTCAGCGTGCGATAGTCATTTGCGCTCAGTTGGTCCAATTGCTGGATCGTCGCCTTCGCCTCGTCGATCTTGCCCAGCTTCAAATACTCCTTGCTCAGGAGATACAGATCCTCGGGCTGGTCAGGATGCCGCTTCACCTCGTCCAGCAGCTGATTCAGATCCAGTTCATTGCGCGCGCTCTGGCTCATCGCGGAACGCTGGTTCAGGTAATCAAAAAGATGCTCGTAGGGATACGGCCCCGACGAGGCATTCTTTGAAAGGGTCTTGAACACGTTCAGGTCACGCTCGGCCGCCGCTGTCTCGTGCAGGCTCCGCTCCACCATGGCCAGCTTGTAGTAGCCGGAGGCCGGATCGTGACTCACCTGCACGTAGCGCCGCAGATAAGGCTCCGCCTCCGCAAACTGCCGCGCTGCCACCTTCAGGTTTGCCATCTCCAGTAGCGCATCGGAAAAATTCGGATTGGCCGCAAGTGCCCGCTCAAAATAAGAAGCCGCATCCGCCGTGCTTCCTTGCCGCTCGGCAATGTATCCCATGTTGAAAAGGCAAAGCGCATTCTTCGGGTCCGCCTTCAGGCCTTTTTCAAAGTAGCCTTTTGCCTCTTCGAATCGCCCCAGGTTGCGATACGAAAGTCCAAGAAACGCATACGAGCGCGCTGAGCCCTCCACCGAAACAAGCCGATTGAAGACTCGGATGGCTTCATCGACCTTGCCCGCCATGAAGTAGCTCTCGCCCAGCGCGGCCAGCATGTCCGCGCGGTTCGGCGCTACTTTCAGCCCATCCTCCAGCAGCGGGATCGCATCCTCAAAATAGTTCTGGGACATGCTCACCTGTGCCATCTGATACAGCACGTCCGGATTTTCAGGCGCCAGCTTGTGCGCCCGCAGCAGTGCGTCCAGCGCATCCAGCGGCCGCGACTGCGCCGTATAAGACTGCGCCAGCAAGGAGAGCGCATCCACTGAGTCCGGTCGAAGCGTGACCGCCCGATTCAGCACCACGCTGGCTCTCGCGAGCTGGCCAAGGCGCAGGTACACTTCGCCCAGGTTGTAAAGAATCTCAAATGTCTGGGGCTGCAGTGCGTCCGCGCGTTCCAGCTCAAGCTGTGCCGCCGCGTATTGCTTCTGTGACGCAAGAAATACGCCCAGCGAAAAGTGTACCTGCACCTGATCCTTGGCTTGCGCAGAAAGCTCATTGGCCACGCGCAGTCCATCGGCAACGCGATGCGCCGCAAAGAATGCCCGCACAAGGTTGAACTGCGAAGCAGTCGTCGCTGGATGGATGCGCTCAAAGTAGGGAATCGCCTGCACCGCCTGCCCATTCATCATCAGCAGAGCGCCCAGGTCGTAGTTGCCGTCCTGGTCCGCAGGATTGATTCGGAGACCTGCGCGAAACTCCTGCTCCGCAAGAGCAAATTGCCGGGCCTCCGCGTAAAGGCTGCCTAGGTTGTTATGCGTCTTCACTGAGCGCGGCGACAGCTTGAGCGCGTGCTGAAATGCGGCCTGCGCTCCCTGGAAATCCTGCAATTCGCCATCGATGATCCCCAGCAGGTTGTAACCCTCCACGCTCGCGGGATGCATCTTCAACACATCAAGCACCGCAGACTTTGCTTCGTGAAGGCGATGCTGTTGCATCAGGCTTGTCGCTTCGCTCAGGTCCTCCTTCGCGGCTGCGCTGCCTGGGCGCGACTGCGCAAAAGAGCACGCGCACGACACGCCCAATGCAATCAGCCCGACACAGAGCCGGATGCGCCGGCGAAGGTGGCTCGTCTGTCTCCCGATCCCGCCGGCAGGTTGCGCCCTGTTTTCCAAGTTGTCGATAGAAATTCGTTCGGTCATTGCAGCTGCCCCAGCATCTGTTGCGCGGCGGCATTGTTGGGTATCACGCGGAGCATCTCTTCCAATACAGAGCGCGCCTTTTCCCGTTCATGCAGCATGGTGTACAGGTTGGCCAGATTGAGGTACGACTGGCCATAGTCGGGCGCAACTTCCATCCCCTTCTGAAACTGCTCCTCAGCCTTTGCGTAGTTCTCTTCACGAACATAGAGGACGCCCAGGTTATTCAACGCCTCGGGATACGCAGGCCGCAGCGTGACCGCCTTGGTCAGGAACGTCTCCGCCTGCTCCATTTGGTTCTGCTGTGCGTACAGCATGCCCAGGCTGTAATGCACTTCCGGATCATCCGGATGCTCGTGGAGCGCGCGATCCAGATACTCCGACGCTTTCTCAAACTGCCTCATGCGCCGGTATACATTCCCCAGGTTCAGCAGCGCAATCCCGTAGTTGGGCCGCAGCTTCAGCGAACGGTTAAAGTCCTCAACGGCCTCGTCCGCACGGCCTTGCTGCGCGGCAATCATGCCGAGATTATTCCACGCCTCCGGATAATCCGGATTCAGTTCCACCGTCTTTTGCAGATATTCCACCGCCCCTGCAAGATCGTGGCGGCGCAGGCTCAGCGTTCCCAGGTTGTAGTAGGCGTCCGCGTTATGCGGCTTGACCGCGATCACCTGCCGGAATGATTGTGCCGCCTCGTCCAGGTATCCGTGCTGGAACATCGCAACCCCGTACGTAAAATCGTTGCGCTGAAACTGGTCCTGCATCAGCAGGCCACGGAAGGGAAGCGCTTTTGCCATCCGCGCATCCTGGGTCGTGGGAATGTCCCGTACGTCCCTCTGTAACTCCCGCACATCGATGGCCCCCTGGTACACCTTCACGATCATGCCGGTGCCATCCACCAGCAGAGAGGTTGGAATACCCAGGTCGCGCCGTCGGTCAAACATGTGGCGATAAAGAATGTTGTAAACGCCGCAAACCTCGGCGCTGCCAGACAGAACGGGAAACCAGAACCGCTTCGCCGCGGCATAGGTTTGAGCGTGCCGCAAAGTAGAGGTAGTGTCCATGTTGATTGCCAGTACCTTGAATCCCGCTCGCTGCAGCACCGCTTCGTCACGCTGCAGCGCCTGCAACACCTCCAGGCTCACCGGCGCCTCACTGGACCAGAAGGTCATCAGCACCGTGTTCCCCTGCAGAGCGTGCAAGCTGTGCAGAACTCCCTCGCCGTCCGGCAGATTGAAGTCCGGCGCCTTCAGCGGCTCAATCAGCCACGTGCTTACGTCGACGGGCAAAGAGCCTTCTGCATGTGCGGGGCTCTCGCGTGCAAAAGCCTGGGCTTGGAGGGCAAACGGCGTGGCCTGCACTGAGGACGCTCCTTCTTCGATCCGCACCCGATGCTGCACCGGCAGGTCCTCAAACACCTGCGTCGCGCCATTCGGCCATCGCACAGTCGCTCGAATCGGTCCATTGGCCGCGCCCAGCCCAAAGAAGATCTCCTTGGTATGCTGCGCCAGAAAGCCTGTTCCCGCACGCACGTACCGGGTCTGGCGCAGTCCGCCCATCTCCACGGTCACTGAGGCCCCAATCGCATCCCGGTTGCTCTTGGTGCCGCGCAACTGGAAGCAGATTGACTTCCCCAGATCCGTCATCGCGTTCCGCAGCACGCGCAACTGCGGCGCATTGCGATTCTTCAGCACCACTTCCAGTCTTCCGTCGTGATCCAGATCCGCCAGCACAAACGTTCGGCTGTCCTCCAGAAAGTCCATTCCCGCCGGACCGGAGATCTCCGAAAAACTCCCATCGTGATTGTTGGCGAATAGCACATTCCGCGCGAAGCCATGCCACGTATAGTCCGACCGGATCAGTTCGTTGATGGCATTCCAGCCCCGCTCGTAGGCGCGCGCCGGCGTCGAGTCCTCAGACGACTTCGCCACCACCTGCCGCCAGAAGAAGCTCGCCAGGTCCTCGCGATTCACGCCGGAAATGTAGCCATTCGCTACATACAAGTCCGGGTAGCCATCGTGGTCAAAGTCCCAGAAATCCGACGACCACGACCATCGCCCCATCTCCACGCCAGCCTTGCGCCCGGCGTTGAGAAACGTCCCATCCCCCTGGTTGTGATAAAGCGCATTCCCGCGTGCGTGTCGCTGGTAAAGCTCGCGAATCCGCGGCGGCGCGTCCGGATGAAACTGCGGCTGCTCAGAGACTCTCTGGCCTGCCGCCTCCCACATGCTCGGCACGTACACATCTTCGTGGCCGTCGTTGTCGTAGTCGCACCACGTGCAGGCCATGCCAGCGCCAACACCCTCAACACCCGCCTGCCGCGATACCACCGTGAACGTGCCATTCCCGTTGTTCTGGTACAGCTGCGAGGTCCCGAAATCATTTGACACAAACAGGTCCGGCAGTCCGTTGCCGTTTGAATCGCCCCACGCGCAGGCAAAACTGTACCGGTTGTTCTCCACATCCAGGCCCGACAGCTCCGTCGTCTCCACAAATCGTCCGTTGCCCTCGTTGCGAAACAGGCAGTTCGGCGGGCCATTGCGCGCATCGTAGTAGGGGATGGGATAGTGATACTGATCCAGTCCCAGGTAGTACATGTAAAGGCAGAAGTAAATATCCAGGCGTCCATCGCGATCGTAGTCGGCGATCGCTGCGTGGGTAAAAGTGCCCTGTGGCGGCCGCTTGAACTGAAACGCATCCGGCTTCAGCTTGAAGGTTCCGTCCCCCTGGTTGCGAAACAGCAGCGGCCCGGTGCCGCACACCACCAGCAGATCCTGGAGCCCGCGATTGTCAAAATCCGCAAACAGCGCGCAGGCCGTGTTATCCAGCACGCCGACTCCGGCCTTTTCCGTTACATCTTCAAACGTGCCGTCTCCGCGATTGCGATACAAACGGTTGGGAAGTCCCGCTGCCTGACACACATACAGATCTTCCCAACCATCGTTGTCATAGTCCCCGATCGCCAGGCCATTGTTGCAATAGATGTCCATGCCCACGGCGCCGTCCAGCGTCGTTCTCCAGAAATCGGCTCCGTGCAGCATCTGCTTGCGATAGGACTCGATACCGCCCAGCGCGGCCCCCGTAACTTCGATGAAAACCTTTCCATCCGCAAACGAGATGGTTTCTTCGCCCGCCTCCCACTCCGTTGCACGCCATCTCTCCGCGTCCTCGCTCGCCCAGCGGACCCGCCATGAGCCGACGCGTTCCTCCATCTGTCCGTCCCTCCGCTCGGCCACCAGATCATAGCGAATCCGCGTCTGCACGCTGTGCCCGGCTCCATCCGCGGGCTCAATGGAGAAGATCTCAAACTCCGCCGTCCGAACCACAGCCAGTCCGCTCAGCCACTCCTTCAGTCCTGCAAGAAATGACGCGCGGCCTTCGATCATTGAGCCACCATATTGCCGCCGCACAACGCGAATCCCATGCGTGGAACGGACCGACTGCTCTTCTGCTTTTCCCATCGACATGCCGCGCATCGCCGCATCCAGCGCGTCGCTCAGCGAGTCATATAGGGCCGTAGACGCCTGCAATGCCGCTCCCCACCGGCGCAGGACGGCCTCAATCGCAGCTGCGTACTTCTCCGTGATGTACGAGTCCGAGCCTGGCGCCACGAGTCGCAGCAAATCAGCGAGCGGAGACTCATCAGGATCATGCGGCCGGTAGCGAACCTCGCCCAGTGCAAGTGAACTCTCTCGCTCCGCGGCCGAGGCACTCTCACCCAACCCGCGCGAAAGGCCCATCAGCGGCGCCGCGCGCAGCAACACCGGAGCGAACCCAAGTCCTTTCAGAATGGTACGCCGGGAGAGCACAGACGATGGCGGACGAAGATGCGGCATGATGCTTTGAATTCCCAGCGACCTCTCAGGTTTTCCGCATCATAGCATCCGCTCTGGTGCCTCGTTTGGCTTCTGCCTGCCGATCGGGATAACTCCCATGAAGTCACCATTTCTGGCGCCGTGGCGTCTTTCCAGATCGGGAGCCTGCCGTCCGCCCCGGCGTGGCGCGCAGCAGCCTCCCCGTCTCGTGGAAGCTGCGAGCCGCCCTTCAGGCGCCACCCCAGCGCAGAGCGCGCCGGTCATTCATTGAGCGAATAAAATTCATTGAATCAGTAAGTTACGGAGGTATTCCGCAGGCTGACTTCACAGCAGCCAGACGATCCCGTTATGCCTCCATCATTTTTCTGACTTTCATCTCAAACTTTTGGTTGACAAGAAAGGCCGAAATCCCGTAGGTTTCCTGAGACGCCGGGGGAGGCTAATGAAAATGTTTACAATCCCGCACCGGCTCCTTAACAGGGCGGCATGACATTGAAAGCCGCCTCTTATGTGATGCGAAGGAAGAAAGACGGAGGTTACCGGTATGTGCCGTGATCGCAACACAAATCGCTGGTTTCGCCTGTTCGCAGGCGTTGCCATCACTTGCTTCTGTGTTCTTCTACTTCAGGGTAGAAGCGCATTTGGCCAGGTCGACGAAGGATCCATTACGGGAACAGTGCTCGATGCCTCAGGTGCCGTTGTGCCCAACGCACAAGTCACCCTCAAAAGCACCGATACCGGTTTGACGCTCCAGACCAAGTCCAATGCCAGTGGCGGATACACCTTCTCGCCCGTCCGGGTCGGCCACTACACAGTGACCGTCGCCGCTCCCGGATTTGCGACAACCACGCAAAAGAACCTCTCCGTCGCCATCGCGCAAGTCTTGCAGGTGAACGTGACCCTCAAGCTCGGACAGGCGAGCGAAACTGTTGAAGTCAGCACGGCCCCGCCCGAGTTGCAGACGGAAGAAGCTTCCGTTGGCCAGGTCATCGGCTCACAGGAAGTCAATGCGCTGCCTCTCAACGGACGCAACTTCACCTTCCTCGCACAGCTTGGCGCAGGCATGCAGACACCGCAGGCTGATACCCGCGGTAACGCAGCCAGCGGCGCGTTCTCTGCAAACGGCCTCCGCCCCGCGCAGAACAACTACCTCCTCGACGGCATTGACAACAACTCAAACGCCGTTGACTTTCTCAACGGTACAAACTTCATCATTCTGCCGCCGGTCGATGCCATTCAGGAATTCAATGTCCAGACGGCCGACTTCAGCGCGCAGCTCGGACGCTCTGCCGGCGCGGTCATGAACGCGACCATTAAGTCCGGTACCAACAGCCTCCACGGCACCGTGTGGGAGTTCTTCCGCAACAACATCCTTGATGCCAAGGACTGGTTTGAAAAGAACACCCCCACCCCGATCAACGCAGAACTCCGCCTGAATCAGTTCGGCGCTTCGGCCGGCGGCCCCATCGTCAAGAACAAGATGTTCTTCTTCGGCGATTATGAAGGCTATCGCCGCGTCCAGGGCAACACCTCCGGCGTGCTGACCGTCCCGACGAATGCCGAGCGGACCAGCAACTACACCAACCTCCAGGACATCCTCAACGCTCAGACAACGGCTGCTGCCAGAACGGACGCTCTAGGCCGCACCATTCCCGCCGGCGCCATTCTCGATCCGGCCACAACTCGTCTCGTTACGGCGGGACAGGTGGATCCCGTCTCTGGTCTTACCGCCGTCAAGACGGACTACGTCCGCGATGCTTTCAGTGGTGCCTGCGGACCCGGGACGATGGTCTACTCGCTGGCTGCCTGCCCTGATCTGAACATGTTGCCTGCGGGCAGAATTGACCCGAACGCGGTCAAGCTGCTCAATCTCTACCCGAAGTACACCAGCAATGCGCTGGTCGGCAACTACAACACCAGCCCGAACCTCTACGAGCACAAAAACACCTTCGACATTCGCGGTGACTACGATCCGAATACCGCGAACCAGGTGTTCGTCCGCTTCAGCTACAACGATGATCCGCAGTACATCCCCGGACCTTTTGGCGGCATCGCCGACGGCGGCAGCTTCCAGCAGGGCGTGCAGACGGCCAAGGCAGATCAGGCCGTGGCGGGTTACACTCACGTCTTTACCTCCACCACCGTCAACCAGGCACGTATTGGCTGGAACCACCTGCACACGACGCGCTTCGGACCGGTCGGCGGTCAGCTGGGCATTCCCGCGCAGTTCGGCATCCAGGGAATTCCTCAGGTGAGCGAGAACGGCGGTCTGCCGGCCTTTGGCTTCGGCGGCCTCGCCACTCTCGGCAGCAACAACTTCCTGCCCTCTGACGAAGTCAGCCAGACCCTCCAGGTCACCGATGACTTCACCAAGATCTACGGCAAGCACAGCTTCAAGATGGGTATCGAATTCCAGAACGTGAAGTTCTCCACCTTGCAGCCTGCCTGGTCCAGAGGTCAGTTTGACTACAACGGATCGTTCGCCGATATTCCGAACAACAACAACAACACAAACGGCATGGCGCAGTTCCTGCTGCCGCCTGAGGCCGCAACCGTCCCGGGCGGTGTGAACTACTCCGGCGGTTCCGACCAGGTCTACGCTTCCAATATCAACAAGACCTACGACCAGAAGATCTACTTCGCCACCTACTTCCAGGATGACTACAAAATCAGTCCCAAGCTCACCCTCAATCTCGGGCTGCGCTGGGACTACTTCGGACCCATCAACGAATCCAACGGCGGCCAGGCCAACTTTGTGCCCAGCGGTGCGCCAAACAACAAGCCGGAGTTC
>JAJYJL010000234.1 GCA_021789565.1 Acidobacteriota bacterium | reverse complement strand
AGAAGCGCACCTATCAGATGTCTCTTGTGCCCCATCGTCTTCCTCCTCGTGAATTAAACGGGATAGAGAATTGTGTGCTGTAACCCGAAATCATGCCCCTTCACTATTACGGGACAGTGACAGGACTGTGAAAATGTGGTTAAGCGTCCCCACCTTCAAGTCAACGTGAAGAGAGGCTACTCTATATCCCTTTCACCGAACCTTTGCTGGTGTGCCCCAAGCCCGCGAATATCGACAGGTATTGCAGCTCTGATATGAAGAACCGGAAAAGCGATTAGAATCCGGGTCGGGGCGGGTTGTATAGTGTGTGTTTAACGCTATTGGTGAAAATTAGCGTGGTTGTTTCAGCCGCCGGTATTCGGAGGGGGTCACGCCGACGAGGTTCTTGAAAGTCTTGGTAAACTGGCTTTGGTCCGGGAAGCCAACACCAACAGCAACATCCGCAAGTGCAGAGTCCCCCCGCATGAGCATTTGACAGGCCTGCTCGATCCGGAGTTGGCGAATCCGCTGGCCGATGGTGCACCCCTTGTGGCGGTGGAATTCCCGCGCCACATGAACCGGATGTACTCCCGCGGACCGGGCCAGTTCGCCAAGAGTGAGCCGCTCAGTGAAACGGCTTTGGATTATGTCTTCGACCCGGCGGAGCCATGGCAATGACTTGGGCGAGGTCATCTTGTAATCGTGCCGGGCGATTTCTGCAATAAGTTGAATGGTCAGTCCTTCGATTGCAAGCCAGGAAAGGTCATCCATCAGGCGGAACTCTGAATAGAGACGCGCGGCTACCCATCCCGCCTTGCCCCTGTGCATTTGCACCGCTCCCTGAAGGAACCCCGAATGTTCGCATAATCTCTGCAGCCGTCCACTGGAAAGCTCAATGTTGAATTCTCTTGCGCCCTGCTCGTGGAAACGGTCGTAGTGGACCTCTCCAACGGGGTGATACATAATCGTCCAAGGCTCGGAGGAACGCACGTGGTTCCTGCAAATCTGGGTGGAGCGGCCATTCAAGGTCACACCAATGTAGGCGTATTCGTGGGAGTGTTCCTTATTCTGGAAATTGGGGCCATAGGAAACTTCAGTCAGCCTTATGCCCCCGAATTCCAACGATTTTAAGAATTTGCCGTGGAAAGAGCATGGAGAGAACTTCGCGAGGCCGCGTAGCTCTTCATTGCGGTCTTCCTCAATGGATCTGACCGCACGTAAAGCGACTTCCTTTGTCTCTGGGTCCCGCCCCATCATGGATACCCTTTGCCCTAATGAAAGCTGGCCTCAATCCCCGTTACAGGTTTCCAAACTCAGAAACTAGTTTGCCGCGTCATAGGAACCATGCTGCATGACGCTCTCTGGATGTCAAAGCGAAAAATCGCAGGGACTCTCGGGTTGCGCCGTACCGCCAGCGTAGTCCCTTTGGTGCCGTTCCGAGCACTAACGATCCCACTGCAACGCACCCTGTGACCTGACCATCAGCGAAGGGCAGCGGCAAGCTTCACAATTGGATTACCCCGCACCCGTCGGCCCCTTCATCACCAGACACGAGATGGTTCCAATCAACTTGCTGAGGATGCGACGAGTTTCGTATAGAGAACAAGGTTTTGTCAACAAGGTTCGCCTGTATTGTCACTGCAAAGTGAGAAGTTCCTGTATGAGCAAAGTAGAAAGTTCCGGTGGGAGTGGTAGAAGCCTGGGGGACGAAAAAAGCAGAACTGATGTTGAATCAGTGAAATCGGGATCGGATGATGGCTTTGCAAGGGATGGAGCAACGGCCTTGTGGCATCCGGCGCGTCCCCAATACCCATGATTTCAGATCAATGCAAGGGGGGACTGGACGATCAAATCACCTGGCTGGCCTGACGCTTGGGGTGGACCAATTCCCCACCAGTCCGGAGTTACACGTCAGGCTTGGGATCGCGCGAGCGCGCCAGCCTGCTTCTGGATCTTTCTGATCGCTTCTGCGATCTGATCCATGTCATCTTTCGTTCCCAAAAACATGGTTTGTGTGAACCAGACAGCCCTCTCGCAGAGCTTGTCGTTTTCAGGGCAGTGGTTCCGCTCTTCGTATTCGGCCAGTTCCTTCTCGGTGTAGATGGCCTTAAAGGCACGCGAGCCAAGGGCCTCCTTCAGGAATGGCTCCTTGTTCAGCGGCGTGTATCCGCCCGACGCGGGGACACCTTCCGCCTCGAGGGCTTTCAGAAACCGGGAACGCGGAAGCCCGGCAAAATGCGCGCCGTCATAATGGAACATGTAGAGATGGTAGGCGTTTCTAGTACAGGCGTCGTACATGCGGGCCGGCGAAATTCCGGGAATTCCCTTCAGGAGCTTCGTCAGATACTCGGCGTTTTCGGTGCGTCTCTGGCTTTGCGATTCCAGCCGGGTCAGTTGCTGCAGGAGTAAGGCACCCTGGAATTCGGTCATGCGGAAGTTTGCTCCGTTCCGGACGTAGCCGAACCCGGAGTTGTATCTACCCCTGCCTTGATTGTGGAAGCTCAGGCAAAATTCGTAGAGCCCCTCATCGTTGGTTAGAATTGCCCCGCCTTCCCCGGAATTGAGGTTCTTTGAGGCCTGGAAACTGAAGCATCCAAGATTGCCCAGCGTGCTCACTTTCCTGTGATGCCACTCCGCCAGGTGGGCCTGGCAGGCGTCTTCGATGACAAACAAATTGTGCCGCTTGGCGACATCGAGGATGGTATCCATGTCAGCCGCCGAGCCTCCCAGGTGAACGGGAATTATGCAACGAGTTCGTTTGGTGATTGCGGCCTCGGCTTTGCGGGCGTCAATCTGGAAGGTTTCGGGATCGGTGTCGACAAAGACCGGTAGGGCATGTTGCAACAGAACTATGTTTACAGTCGCGACAAACGTGTAAGGGGGGACGATAACTTCGTCACCCGGCCCGATGCCCAGCGCGTTGGCCGATGTCAACAAAGCAGTTGTCCCGCTGGCGGTAGCCAGGCCGTATTTCGCACCAAGCATACGCGCCCAGGTGGTTTCAAACTGGTGAGCAAAGTGGCCGTCCAGACGGTTCCATTTGCCCGTCATCAGCACCTGCATCCAGCCCTTTTTATCGTTCTCCTCAATGACCGGCCATGACGGAAAGGGTGTTGTCCTGACCGGGCTGCCGCCGAGAACCGCCAGACTGGTGCTTCCCCGTGATGTCGGAGCCGCTTTTGAAAGACCCCGTTCTGTTGCTGCCAGTCCCGCTGCAACGCCCACTGCGCTGCCCAGAAAATCTCGTCGCGTGAGATTGCTTTTCATAATTCCTCCCTGAAATTCCGCATTGCCTGCTTTCGGATGGTTGCCTGAAACCGGCCTATCGAGCTGTGCCCGCCACTTGGGACTGTGCTCGGAGACTTTCAATCAACTCGTGGACCTCGCCGATGATGGTTCCTTCAATGCCGGGTGCAAATGGGCCGGGTTGCCCGTAGTAGATCATCGCTCCCCCACCTTCGTAGCCGCCTTCTTTGAGGATTCGCTCCGAGGGAATATAGGCGAAGACATCGTTGCTGTATCCCGCCACCCACAAGTTGTCTGAGCCGAATTCTTTCTTGAGCCTCAAATCGTAATCAACAACGACTTCGCCGGCTAATGCTACAAAGGTCAGGCCGGATCCGAATTGCCAGACTTCGAGCGAGTAGGGATAGCTGGAGGGCACATGGCCATCCCGGTCGATGATCTTCAGCATTTCCTCTGCGTGCTTTCGAACGTAAATGTCATCGCTATTGAGATGTTTTTCATAATCCGCACGCGTGGGCGGACCGGCGAACCTGACGGGAAAGACTTTAAATGCCGTCTTGAGAAGTCCGCCAATCGGCTGCAAAGAGCCATCCGTGACGTTCTTCACCGCCTGGGCCAGTTCCTCGCCGTGCTGCCGCGCAAATTCCACTCCGCTTTGACCTTTGCTCCAGCGCGGGTAAGGATTCGCGTCTGCGCCGCAACCCTGCACGAAAATGGCGACCGCTCCGCGATAATGCTTCTCCAGAGAAAGTTGGGCAAAGCCAGCGTAGTCTCCGCTGAATTTGTAGTAATCCGAGCCAATGGTCGTGTTGTGGCAAGCGTAACCGAAAACGATGCCAAGAATCTTTCCATGTTGGTTCCGGACCACCAGGACGGGAACGTCGTGGTCCACGGGACCCTGCGGGTTGACGCCTCCGACGTATCCGGCGGCGGTCCTTACGCGGCGGTTGACAGCGAAGCCGGCTTCCCCATGCCCGAGGCTCAGAGTAGCCGGTTGTAAGTTGTGAAGGGCTTCGCCTACAACTTTGACGATCTGGCCTTCAAGGAATTGGGTATAGACTTTCACGGCTTCCCATTGCTCCGCATTGATGCCATGCTTGCCTTCGTAAGCAACCGACAACATTGTGCCGAGAACTGGCCCGCTGTGCGTGTGGGAGGAATTCAAAAGCAGTTGGTCGCGGTCTAAACCATACTTCTGCTGGACGCGGCTGGCAATCTCTTCGCTAACGTCCCGGGGAAGTCCCAGCAGGTCGGTTGTTACCAGCACGGCGCGGTGGCCGGACTCATCCTCAAGCGCAAGCGCCTTTGCGTGCAGACCCAGAAGTGTTCCTTGCGAGGCATGGGTCCTGGCCGCATACCCTGCCATCCAAAGCGAGCCGTGGGGCGTGATTTTGACCTTCGCAAATCCCGCCTTCCATGGCGCACGAGCGGAAAGACGTTCCCCTCCAGCAAGTACGCAAGCCGTGAGTATCAATGGAGTGAGATAGAACCTGGGTCCAAGCACAGGCTTCTCCTTCATAGTCAGGCACCAGGGTCTGCACGCCCTTGCGGGTGGCGATACGACAAAGCTCAAACGCGGAGTCACAGATACCAGGCCACCTTTACCGATGAATATAACGCCAAGCCGGCGTTTCAGATTGACCGCGATCAGGCCTCAACCGAGCCCAATATTACATTAGAAGATCAACTTCAGTCTCGGGAAAACACACTCCCGGCGTGGGCGACAGGAAAGAAAAGATGACCTATATTGATGATAGCGGCATCGAGCAAGATGTCATCGTTGTTGGAAAGTTCCCTTACTCCAGGGCCTCGCGCATTACAATCTCAAGATTGAATATGCTCCCTTCGCTGACGTTTGTGCGGGTGCCGAGCAATCACGCAGAGAGGGTGTTTGGCTGGAACATTGGCTGTTGCTGCTCGATAAAAAAGATAAGGTAGACTTCATGTGCGTTATTTTCGACAATCTGTGAAGGCGCCCCGAATTCAAGGCGCGAAGGGCAGCGTTCGATTGCAGGGAAGGAGATCATGATCAAACTCGCTATCGCTGGCATGGGGTATATCGGCAAGGTCCACTATGATGCCAGTCAGAAAATCGACGGGGCACGCGTGGTTGGTGCCTGGACTTCGCATCCTGACCTTGTAGGGAAGTACTGCGATCCAAGCGTGCGTCTATACAGTAACTTTCACGACATGCTTGTGGAGTCCCGTCCCGATGCTGTGATCGTTTGCGTGCCCACTTTTCTGCACGAACAGTACGTCATTGAAGCGCTTGCCCACGGCTGTCACGTGCTTTGCGAAAAACCTTTCGCGTTGAACAGACGTACAGCCGAAAAAATGGTCGCGGCCAAAGGTCGCGGGGGTACCGTTTTGATGGTTGCCCAGGTGTTGCGGTTCTGGCCGCAGTACGTTGAGATCAAGCGAATGGTCGAAAATGGCAAATTCGGTTCTGTCAGCGTCGTCCATGCGCATCGTTTAGCGAAACCGCCTGCAGTGGGCAGTTGGTTTCGCGATCCGGCAAAAAGTGGAGGCTGTCTGCTGGATCTTCAAGTTCATGACATGGACTATGTTTACTGGTTGCTGGGACAGCCGAGCGAAATTCATACGGTGGGCGTCCGGTCCGAGAGCGGCTGCTGGGACCATGCTTCGACAACGTTACGATGCGGACCGGCAGTGGCCACTATCGAGGCAAGTTTTCTCATGGCCGATTCATGGCCATTCACCTGTTCTGTTCAGGTTACCGGGACTCAGGCCGTGGCTGAATACGGTTTTCGTGTAAGCGGCAACGTCAGTGAGCGGGAACAGGCTGCAGACGAACTCATTTTATATCCGGTTGGCTCAAGCGCGACCCGGGTTGATACATCCCGGGACGACATGTACGTGGCGCAGCTCAAGCATTTTGTCGAGTGTGTTAAAGAGAAAAGAGATTCGGACGTTTGCCCGCTTCAGGAGAACCTCGATGTGATGTCGCTGATGGATGCGTCTTTGCAATCCGCAGAGACTGGTCAGCCGGTTTCCTTGGATTAGTCTGCCTGCCTGATTACAAGAAACACTGCCCAGTGGCGAGAAGGTTTAGAATGACGGAGCCAGAGGTTCGAACCTTCAACCTCATGACTGCCAGTCGGCATATGGCAGTCTAATTTATGGATTTGGCGGCACGGCTGGACCTGCCACGAGAGAAAACCCTGTCTGGTTCCAGATGCGGGCACGTGATGATGGTCCCTTGAGAACAACAGTCGTCATCGGCGTGCTTACTTCAGCACGATAACGGAGTAACGCTTTAAGGATGGCAATGTCGCACGCAACTTACTTCCATCCCAGTGCACGTCTATTAAGTGGCTTGAAGGCGTGTCGGGCGAAACTAAGCTCGGAGATTTTCCCGCAAAATCTCTCTCGCTCTTCCCGAGTGAAAGTTGAATATCAAGATTTACAGCCGTTTTGGAGTCATAGTTTAGCAAATGGATGGCGAGACTCTGGTTGTTGTTCCCCTCTGTCACATTTGCCAGGACGTGGCTTTTTGTTTCAATCCTGAACTGAGTTGATCCCGGGGCCAACGCCTTTACATTCGAGATGAATTCTTCCTGCGCTGGTTTGTCGCTGCCAAGGTGTTGCAGGATGTCTGCATTCGAGAATTCCGTGAACCCCTTTTGTCGGCTGGACGAAGTCCCAAACGCATAGACCTTGCCGCCGCCGGCCGCGTACTCGCTGACCATTCGCTTCTCTTCTGGAGTCATGCCTTCGTACCAGGGCAAAATGATCCCGGCATAGGCCTTCAGACTCTCAGCCGTTTCACTCTTCGCAAGCCGGATGGCGTACAGGACACTGTTGCGTGAGAGGCAATCGAGAAGGGGGGTCGGGTCCGTCCAAGCAAAACCAGGCTTGAAATCATCGGGCAGCAGCACCGCCAGAGGAGTTATGTTTTCTGCTCCAGTATAGAGCGATTCGTGGCTGGCCAGGAAACCGTTATAATGCGCAATCGCGTCCCAGGAGGCGTGTGCGTCCGGATCGTTGTTGATCAGTCCGGCATCAAACGGTCCTTCCATGTCCCACGTGTAGGCTGCGCCAAAAGCGGCGGCTTCAGCGATGGAGAGTTCTTCGGATTCAGGTTTCAGGAATCCGGTTGACCGGTTTCCTTCGTGGAAAAAGGAATATTCGGTAATCAGCGGTTTGTTCGGCGGAAGCAGGCCGCGAATGTAACGGGTACGCCGGATGTTAGAGACTTCCCAATCATTGCCCCATACGCCCGGCTCAACCCAGTGCTCGTCGAAAGTGAAATCCATGTACCGGTTCAGGTGGGCCCGCGAGGGCACAAGCCCAAAGTTCGAAAAGATTGGAATGTCGGAGTGTTTTGTATTGTGGATGTACTCTCGAATCTTTGTAAAGAAAGCTGCCTCGCTTTCATCGCTGCTCCAGTCGGGATTGCCGGTATTGTCAAAGAAGATGGCATCCATTCCATCGTCGATGATGGCGCTGATTCTCTTCTCTTCGTACTTGACCCAGCCGGGATTATCCAGGTTCGCCATATACCGCAAGGCGTCAAGTCCGTCTGAGTAGCGGTAGGGCAGGCCGTTCGGCTCGAACATGATCCACCGGACCGACTGAGGCACATCACGAAACATACTCTGCCAGAACATGCTGTGAGCGTCCATGTAAGCAGCCACTTTGATTCCGCGGGCGTGCAACATCTGGGTGATCTCACGGACCATAGCGCGCTGCGGGGACTCGTCTTCCCATGAAAATCCCACGCTATAAGTAACCCAGACAAAGTTGACGTGCGCTTTCACCAGCAGATCAACCATGCGTGGACCATATTCGTACTTGCCGTAAACGTTCGCCAGAACCTTTTGTTCTTCGGGAGTGAATCGCATCCCCCATGCGGAACGGATGGTTTTCTGAATTTCGATCGGGCCTCCGTCAAACCGCGCAAAACGAAACTTGCCCTGCTGCAACCACGTGGGAAGTTGTGCCACATCCGGCTGGATCGTCTGGCTTGTTACCTGGGCGTGTGCCGCACCAGTTGAAGCAACCAACACTATGCAGGCCAGTGTAATTGCCAAAAGTCTACTATTCATTGCTGACGCTCCTTGAATTGTTCGAATTCCTACGTGTTAATTTTCTCGATTCCAGCGTGCTTGGGATTCTCGACAGCCTTTACCATCCGACCCCTCACGTAACACTCGGCTGAACTACTTTTGCTGAGGGTACAAGCATAACGATCACGGCGGCAGCGCACAGGATCATCACGCAGCTGGCAGCAAACACGGAACCGTAAGAGATATGCACCACGAGCCAGCCTGTCGCAAGAGTGAAAACCATGCCGCCGAAGCCGGCAGCGGTTCCAGTGAGGCCTGTGACCTGGGCAACCTCTTCACTTGGGAAAAGGTCTGCCGGCAGGCTGAGAATGTTGCTGGCCCAGCTGGTGTAGCCCATCAGGACCACGCTGATCCATGCAAGCGCCAGGATATTGCTTTGCACTTCAAAGGCCGGGACGCCAGACAGCATCAACAGAGCGCTGACGGCCATCACAATCTTCCTCGCTCTGACCGTTGTGACTCCGCGGCGTACCAGTAGATCTGACGCGTACCCGCCCAGCCATCCGCCCGCTCCTGCAAAGACGAACGGTATCCATGCCGTACTCCCGATCAGAATCAGGCTGAAGCCCCTGCTTTGCGCAAGGTATTCCGGTAGCCAGAACGCATAGAACCACCAGATCGGATCAGCCAGAAAACGCCCAATCATCAGCCCCCACACAGCGCGATCGCGGAAGTACGCCCGAAATGCATGCCGTGGGTCC
>JAJYJL010000233.1 GCA_021789565.1 Acidobacteriota bacterium | reverse complement strand
GCCGTGATGAAGAATTATTTCAAGTTGGCAGCCTGGCGAATCTATTTTTCCGGACACTTTCGAGGAATCAAAGTTGACTCGAGACCGTGGCCGGGATTTGATGTTCCGATGTTGAAACCCCTGCCGCCCGTCACGATGCCTCCGTGGCTCCATAAGACGAAAGAGCTTGGTACCTCTTCTTACATCCTGGCAGAAGACGGGTCTGCATTTTTCTTTGACTGCGGCTTTCCTCCAATTGTCAATGTGATGGACGGGCTGATTCAGGCAGGCACCATCAAAGGAGTGGACGGTATTTGGATCAGCCATTACCACGATGACCATGTGGTTTCAGTGAATGACGCCCGCCGTAAATATGGAGCTAGAGTCTACGCGCAGAGAGAACTTCAGGACATTCTCGAAAATCCGAAGGCATACTGCATGCCCTGCTTGTACCCTCAGAGTATTCGTGTTGATCACGCGGTATCTGAAGGCGAAGTCATCAATTGGAAAGGATACAAACTTACGGGGTATTACTTTCCGGGTCAGACCCTCTACCATGATGGCACTCTGATCGAGCATGACGGTACCAAGGTCTTTATGACTGGAGATTCATTTGCGAATTGGGGAATCGATGATTACTGCAGTTTTAATCGGAACTTCCTCGGGAAAGACGGTGACATTAGCGGGTATAGGCGCTGCCTTCGACTATTGCTGAGACTGAAGCCAGACCTCCTGATGGCGGCACATTGGGGACCACAACCCGTTTCTGAAGAGTACCTGCGGAAAACGCTCGAGATTCTTGAAGAGCGACGCGATCTGATGGCCCCTTTATTTCCTTGGGATGATCCCAATTTTGGGTTGGACCCCTATTGGGTCCGCACATACCCTTATCGGCAGAAAATCTTTCGGGGTCAGGTCGTCATGCTTGAGGTGAGAATCTATAACCACTCTGATTCAATTCGTCGAGCTTCTGCGGCGCTGCGGGTCCCGGAAGGATGGCAATCCAGGAAGCTCGAATCTGCGGTTATCGAACCTCACAGCGAAGGGAAAATCGTGCTTACAGCAAAGGCCTCGAACAGTCCCGCGCATCGTCGAGAAGTGTTGGGTGTTGATGTGCGCTTCGGTGACCGCGATCTTGGGGAAATCACCGAAGCGATTGTTGATTATTGGGGCGGTTAAAACCTGCCTCGCTTTTTACTGGGGAGTTGATTAGATCGATCCGGGTAAATTGACGCGACCATCCCGGACCAAAATCTGGCTGGAGCGCTTTCTGAAATGACAAAGTCATTATTTCTGGACAGGAATGAACGAATTCAATTTATGAGAGTTGAATGATGCCTATTTCTGAATCGGATGCTACTCCAGGAGTTCGGAAAATAAATAATTCCGAAGATAGTGAGAATCTTTCCGGCATCACCAGGCGCTCGTTTATCAAATACCTGGGTGCGGTGCCCGGCCTGGCCGGCCTGCCCCCGATCGAGGGGCAGGAGACCTCTGAAAATGACTCAAGGGGTCTGGAAGGGGAGCCACTGGGTCTTAGCGGAACCCTTCCATTCCGGCAAATTCATTTGGATTTTCACACATCGCCGGGGGTCCCCAGCGTGGGAGAAGCCTTCAAGGCAAGTGAGTTTGGTGAAATTTTGAAAGACGCAGCTGTCAATTCAATCACTATCTTCGCAAAGTGTAATCAAGGCATGTCTTATTACCCAACCAAGGTTGGGGTCATGCATCCGCACCTGAAATTTGATCTTTTGGGAGAAATGGTTGAAGCGTTGCATCAGCATGGAATCCGCGCTGTCATCTATATCAGCACCATGTACGACCAGTATATGTGGGAGCATCACGGCGATTGGCGAGTGCTTGATGCTGAGGGAAGAGAGGACGGATTATTTCAGGGAACGGGTCCATTAGAAGCTCGGTTAGGACGAGTGTGCATTAATACGCCTTATTTAGACTACGTGGTAAGACAGGCCGAAGAAGTTCTGAAGAATTACGAAGCCGACGGCATTTTTTACGACAATTACCTGTACAGGTATTTTGGCTGTTACTGCGCATCTTGCATGCTTGAACGAACCAGACTGGGCCTGGATTCCACACAAGTTGAAGACACCCATAAGCACTCACGGATGGTCATGAAACGTGGGATGGAACAGCTTTATAATCTTGCGCACAAATTGAGGCCAAAGGCCGAGATCTACTTTAACGGTCCATTCAGCCTTTCCGACGAGCCCGACTTTATCCGTTCAATTGTTAAGTATTACACCCATAACGAAATAGAGTCTCTTCCTGGCGGAGCGTGGGGCTACCCCTACTATGAGGTCGCTTCGCGTTACTTCCGAAACATGGGCTTGCAGTGCATCGGAATGACAGGCAGGTTCCATCGTAGCTGGGAGGATTTCGGCTCAATTCGAAATCAAGCTGCCCTTGATTTCGAGTGTTTCAGAATATTGGCCGAGGCCAATCAATGCAAGGTCGGTGACCAACTCCATCCAAGTGGTCAATTGAATAGAGCCGTCTACAAGAGAATTGGCAAGACTTATCGCAGCGTAGCAGAAAAAGAGCCATGGTGTCGAGGCGCTACAGCCGTAACAGAAATTGGCTTCCTGACGACTTACAACGGCCAAGGCATGACGGAGTCAGATGTGGGCGTCACAGGGATGCTGAAGGAGCTGCATTATCAGTTCGATATGCTCGACCATCACTCGGACTTCGGCAAATACAGGCTTTTGATTTTGCCTGACAGAGTTCGTCTCCAGGGTAGGCTCCTTGACAAGGTGAAGTCATACCTTGCGCAAGGAGGAAAGGTTATCCTGAGTGACCAGTCAGGCCTGGATGAAGCCGGTAAGGAATTTGTCCTGCCGGAAGTCGGGCTAAAGTACGAAGGCCCATGGCCACATGAAGTTCAATATATCGAGATTCTGAAGCCCTTGAGTCAAGGCCTTCCAGAAATGGTCCAAGTCGCTTACGAGAAGGGCGTCGCCGTGAAAACGCTCCCGGGAACTACAGTTTTGGGTCGTATTTGGCAGTCATACTTTGACCGGAACTATAAGCATTTTTTTGTTGAGCAAACCCCATATTCACACGTGACTGATTATGTGGCTGTGGCTGCGAGGGGTAGTGTCATCTACATCGCAACACCTATTTTCCGAAGCTACGCGCAGTATGCATACCTTTTTTACAAACAGCTCGTCAATAACTGTATCCAGCGGCTCCTGCCGAGACCGCTTATCCGCTCCAACGCCCCGTCGACGGCGCAGATTATGGTCACAGAACAGCGCGCCCGGCGCATTGTCCACGTGCTGAATTACGTGCCGGAAAGGCGCGCTCCACATCTGGATATCGTTGAGGAAGCTTCTCCAATAGCAGATGTGGAAATATCGCTCCGTGCCTCAGCCGGTCCACGTTTAGTTCAACTTGTACCGCAGCGTGAAACGCTGGAATCGACATTTGAAGATGGTTACGTGCACGTAACCATTCCAAGAGTGAACGGGCACCAAATGGTTTCTTTCGAAGCGTAGTTTGCCATCGGAGGGATTGCCCCTGGCTTGAGCTTCATTGACACTGAACCTGCTACGGACAGGAGGATGAAGAACCTCGTGTCTGTGTTTTCATCAATGGTTCACGGCAGGTGGGTGACGGAAAGTTCCAAGCCTGATTCTGGTTTTATTTGGGAGGCTTCGTGATGGGCCAGAAGATACGCAAATTGGAACCATGGGTGCTTTTGCTTTTAATTCTTTTGCCAGTGAGGATCAGCGCTTCTGGAGTTACTGCGGCTGATTTTGACAGTAAAGCGTTTGCCGCTCTTCCGGTGCAGCAATCTTACTACTTTGCAAAGGTTCTCGCTGAGGGTATTGATCCCGAACGCGGGCAATTGAATCCCGCTGCACGCCCTGGCCCGGCTGAGATGCGGATTGCAAGTGCGGGATGGAGCTTATTCATACAGCGCAGTGCAGGCGTTCCTTTACAAAATGCAGCCAGCGACTTGAAAACATACCTTAACGATTCGATGGCTGTGCAAATACGTTTAGAAATGCGGGCCTCAATCAAGAACTGGGGCAGCCTCTCACGCGCAATTGTTGCCGGAACTAAGGAGCAAATGCCTGGCTGCGGATCCGCCCTGACCGGCCCGAAGGATTATCAGATCATAGCTTCCCCTGAGCGCATTGCCGTTTGCGGTTTTGATGAAGCCGGTGCGATGTATGGAATCTATAACCTGGAAGAACGGATCAGCTTGCGCGAAGCGCCCATTCTTCCGCGAGATCTGAATACGGTTCGCCATAGCTTGTACAGAGCGCGAATGACACTTTCAGGAATTGGTTGGATGGAGTGGCCGGACAAATATCTTGCCATGTTGTCGCGATATGGTTTCGATTCGATCTATGCCTCGGGTTATGCGAACCCGGATGGGTCTCCAGCTCCCAGCCCCTACTACGACACGATGCGCAGGCAAGACCCTGCAGTGATGCATGATCTGATACGTCGCGCGTCTCGTTACGGACTTAAGATCTATTGCCCAATCATGTATTCCTACACCGGAACTCCCGAGAGCAAAGCAGGGCTCCAGAAGCTCATACGCCATATCGTCACAGAATTCCCCGAGATTCGAGGCTATGTGTTGTTGACCGAGGGCTTTGACGCCGCGACGTCACCCTGGAGTGCGTCAAACCTGCATCAATGGATCAGGCAATGGGCTGAAGCGGTTCAGATCGTGACAGACGAGTGCCACAAGTTGAATCCAAAAATAGAAATACTACCCTGGGACTACAACATCAATTTTCGACCTTCCCAGGTGGCGCTCAAGAAGTTTGTCATTGACCAATTGCCCACCAGTACGATCCCCCTGGTGACGTTTGAAAACGGTAAGGGCATAACTTTTGACGGGGAGCAAGGGTATGTTCGAGATTATTCGATTAGTCAAATAGGCCCTTCCGAGGTAGCGGCGGCACAAATCGCAGAAGCCAAAAAGCGTCAGATGCGAGGAGTTTATGCGAAGGCAGACACCTGGGCGACCTGGCAATTTGGCACTTTCCCTTACCTGCCGTTCCCATACCAGTGGTATGCACGATATCAGGCGTTGAGGAAATATGGTGTCGCCGGAACGATGGAGAGTTGGAGCTACGGCTTTAAACCTAACTTCGTGGCGGAACTGCGGACATGGTATAGCTGGAGCGATGCGCCACCCCTTGATGAACTGTTGCGGGAAATTGCACGCCGCGATTTTGGGCCGCACTCGACGGATCTAGTGTTGAAGGCCTGGAAGGACTTTAGCGATGCCATCCGTTTGGACCCGGACACCGGGCCGTCGGAGGGCGGCAACAATGCTGTTGCGAATCCTCTCTTTTTCGAACAACCCAAGGAGCACATTGTAACTTTTGAGCACTCGTGGACGGATCAGAAGGTTTGGTCAAGAAATTCGTATCTGAATCCGTACTGGCCTTACGTCCGCCACGGGTTTTTCGACGGATATGTTTTCTACCCGGATTTCACCAATCATGTCAACGTTGCTGACAGGTATGTCAAACCGTTCACGCTGCCGGTTTTCACTAAATACTTGCTCGAGGCAGCCAACGAGATGGAAGACGGCCTACGCCTTTATCGCCAGGCCGCTTTAGAAGCGCCTGCATCGAAAAGAACACATGCCTACCAGGAGGTGTTGCTGGCAGAGCAAATCGAGCGCATGATGCGAAGCAATGACGCCGTGTTGGAGTTTGAAAATCTCCGTTTCCATCTTCAGACAACAACTTCTTCAACGCTGAAGAAGAGAGATTTGGACCGAATGGAGACGATCCTTAAGCAGGAAATCGTGCGGACGAGCGCGGCGCTCCAAACGGCGGAGCGGGATTCGCGTCTTGGCTACGAATGGGAAGAAGATTATATGTATTGGCCGCAAACTCTAAAAAAGAAGCTTAACTTGCTGCATGTTACTCTGGACAAGCAAATTCCAGCTTATCGGAGTCAGCATGGTCTCAATTAGCAGAAGGAACGCTCATTGCGCCAATGAGCGGACACGCGTCACGTGCTATCGGGGTGGCGGCAAGGTGGAGTCTGTACTGCCTGGTATCCTGTTAGCTCTTTGGGGACAGATGAACTTGAGAAGAGCGTCACGCCAGACTGCATGGGGAGCGCTCTTGCCCGGCGAACGTTGGCAAGAAGGGCTGCGAGCGCGGGATCTGCTTTTGGAACGAGAGTTCGCTTCGCCATGGCCGGTATGACTATCATCCTTTAAACTTGGTCGAAAGACTTTTGAATTGTAACTGCACAATCAAACTCGAAAACGCCTGAGATAAAAGGAGAGGTAACAAGAAGATATGAAACCCGTTCGAATCGGAATTGTGGGATGTGGACTTTTTGGCGAAAGCCATCTATTGGCGTACCGTGCAGTTCAAAACGCCGAGGTAAAGGCGGCATATGACATATCGCGTGAGCGCGCTGAAGAGGTTGCGAGGACTTTCAAGATACCTGAAGTATGCTCGACGCTCGAAGAATTGTGCAACAGTCCCAATGTTGATGCTGTCGATGTTGTGAGTCCAGAAGATACGCACCTGGAACCTGTCCTCAAAGCCATGCGTTCGGGCAAGCAAGTATTTGTGGAGAAGCCTTTTGCCACGCAGTTGGAACACTGTACTGAGATGATCCAGGCAGCGAAGTCATCAAACACAATTTTGATGGTAGGACACATTCTCCGTTTCGACACCAAATCCGTTCTGCTGAAGCAGGAGCTTGATACCGGCCGATTAGGAAAGGTCGTATCGATGCACGCTCGCCGCAATCGACCGAAAGCACTTCTTGAGAGGTATGGCCGGACTCATCCAGCGATCGAGAACTCGATTCACGATATTGACTTAATGCTTTGGTACACGGGTGACCGGGTTCAGCGCGTACGGGGATACGGTCGCAAGGCTACTGCGGGGAAGCACCATGATACTTTCTGGGGTGTTATCGAATTCGCGAACGGCACTCTGGGTATCTTGGAGACCATCTGGCTGCTACCCAAGCAAGCGGGGGTGCTCCTTGATGATGAATTTCAACTGATTGGAGATCGGGGTGTCGGCAACATCAGTCTTTTCCCCGGCGCCATGAGTCTCTGGCGGGAAGATGGGTTTGAAATACCGGACAGCAGCTACGATCCCCGAGTACGAGGCGCGGCTCACGGCGCGTTGCGCGACGAGCTATCCTACTTTTGCGACTGTGTCAGCAATCAACGCCAGCCTGAGATTATCACGCCCACGGACGCTAAGAATGCTCTTCGCGTGGCATTGGCCGTCGTTGAGTCATCCGAAGTTGATCGTGAGATCACCATAAAGGAATGGGATTAGTTGCTGCGGCTTATGGAGTGACCCTATTTAATCGGTCGCTGGCGGCCCCGATATTTTTGATCCGCAGGTTGGGACAGTGACGTCACAAAACTGATATTGATGATAGGTCATAGTGCATAGCCGAGGTTTCATGAAGCTGACGTTGAAAATTGTTTGGGCGACTTCATCGGTCCTGTTATTGACTTCGAGTCTAAGGTCGCAGATGCCCCAGAACCCATCGCCAATGGTTGAGCACACTCGGCTCCATCCGCGGATCAGGAAGGAGACGCCGCCGGGTCGATGGGAAAAGCTCGACCTGGGGACTCTTTTCATTCCCGCAAAGCTGAAGAACCGGTCAAGCGCGAAGCTGTTGTTTTTCTTTCACGGAGGCGATTGGCTGCCGGACGTTGCGGTGACACGCCGCCGAGACCTGGCTGTGGTTACCATCCAATCCGGGCCGGGCTCAGGCAGCTATGAGCGGTTGTTCGAAAACGCAAAGAGGTTCCCAAACTTGATTGCGGAGGCCGGGCACAAAAGCAACATGAAGTTTAGCGAGATCGAATTGGGTGGTTGGAGCGCGGGCTGCGGCGCGATCAGGAAAATACTGAGGGACCCCGCCTCTTATGAGCGCGTTCACCGTGTGCTATGCATCGACGGTGTTCACACCGGCTATGTTAATGGCAAACCCGGTCCAAAGGAGTCAGAAATTGAAACCGCCCCATTACAGATATGGCTCAAGTTCGGCCGAGCTGCCATGGCGGGGGAAAAGTGTTTGATCATTACCCACTCGGAAATCTTTCCTGGCACATTCGCAAGCACCACCGAAACCGCGGACTATCTGTTAAGAGAGTGGGGTCTCAAGCCTCATCCGGTGCTGAAATGGGGGCCGATGAAAACACAGATATTGAGCGAGGTGAAGATGGACAAACTACTCGTAATTGGATTCGCCGGCAATTCGGCACCTGACCACGTTGATGAAATGGAGTCTCTCCCAGAGTACCTGAAATGGTTGCTGCAATGACAGGACCGCGTTCAGCCCTTATCAGATAACTGCACGAGACAGAATCTCCCTATGGCAGTGCCTCGATTATTGCCAATCGACAGCGACCTTGACGACAACTTTGTGAATCGGCCCGTCGGAAGCCATCGGGGCGTGGGCATCTTCGGGATAGAAGATCCCAAAGCTTCCTTGCGGCACGGTCACCCAGGAATCCGATGGGTCAAGGAAAAACTGAATATCCTTTATCTCGTTGTAGTCTTCCACAGGGTTCCGGCAGGTTGAAATTTGCTTCCAGCCGATCACATCATAGCCTGTAAGGGAATACTGGATGTCAATGTACCGGCGATGGACTTCCAACTTTGCTCCCTTTTGACCGCGGCCCTGACCGCGGACGACCAGGGCATAAAGCCGGGGACCGTCAATCTCCTGGCGTCCCTCAGGAAGCTGATTCAAGTTGGTTCCTCGCAGGAACTGGAACGCCGCTCCGAAGCCGGGATGTAGCTTCCTCAACTGTTCCTCATTTGTAAGTCCGTCCAGGATCATTTCCCACCTCCGCCTGAATGGTTCGAAAACTCAATGGGCTTGCCGAAGGCTCATTATCCTACGCAAGAAAAAAGCTGTCGAACTTAATTCCATTCAGGTTCTGTGTTCAGGAAAGGGGCCGTGACTTCCCCGGACGTTGGAAGGTCGCACGATGGTGAGAGGTGCCATCATGGCCGAGCCCTCATATCGCAAGCAAAAGCATGGAACCTTTTTCAAGTAT
>JAJYJL010000232.1 GCA_021789565.1 Acidobacteriota bacterium | reverse complement strand
CCGGCCAGGATGACGAGGCGCTTGCGACGTTCAATCAGGTGCTCGAGACGAGCCCCGACTATTACGACGCCTTGCAGGGCAAGGCGTACATCCTGTTCTGGAAGGACGACTATAGCAGGGCACAGGCCATCTTTCAGGCGCTCCAGCGGAAGGACCCTAACGACACTCAGAATTCAGAAGCTCTCAACGATATAGCCCGGGCGGAAGATGCGGCGCACCGGAAATCACTGCGGCCATCGGCTGATGCCTCACCGCTGTCGTGGATAGACTTCTACCGCAAACGGCTTGAAAGCGACCCCAAAGACCGCGAAGCATTGAAGGGCCTTGCCTATCAGGAGTCGCGGTCAAATCAGCCGAAAGCCGCGATTCAGGATTACCGGCGCGTTCTTGAAACCTACCCGGATGACCGGGAATCAAAACTCGAACTGGCCCGCCTGCTGAGCCTTGACCGGCAGTACACCGAGTCAATCAGCCTCTATCACCATGCGCTCGCGCAGGACCCGCAAGACGCGAACGTCCAGGCCAGTCTGGCACGGGTTTATGTCTGGTCCGGGCAGTCGCAGGAAGCTTTGACCCTCTACGAGCATTTGCTTGCCGGCCACCCGTCGAATACCAGCTATCTGCTTGCCGCCGCGCAAATGGAAATCCAGTTGAAGAACTATGACGCTGCGCGCGAGAAGCTGGGATCTTTGCTGGCCATTGACCCTGCGAACCGGAACGCGCGGCTGGAGTTGGCCCGCCTGAACGTTTCAGACGGAAAGTACGACGCGGCGCTGAAGGAATACAACATTCTTCTCAATCAGGACCCGCAGGATCCGGCGGCGTTGCTCGGCAAGGCGCGAATCTCTTATTACAGGGGTAAACTGCCGGAAGCCCGCGCGGCGGTAACAGAAGCGATTGAGAAGCGCCCCAACGACTTTTCTTCTGTCTTCCTTCTGGCCAGCATCGAGCACGCGCAACACCACCGGCGCGAAACGCTGACCCTTCTGTCCCAGGCTGAAAAACTGAGCCCGGGCAATGCCGAGGTTGCCTCGTTGCGGAACCGGGTACTTTCAGAATCGCGCGTGACCGTCAGCACGACGGTGGCTTATGCACGCGAGATCGGCCCGCCCAGCCAGTCCAGCGGGCGTACAGGCCTGGCGAATGAAGACCTTCGGCTGTTTACTTATGGCACCACCATAGGAATGGACCTGTTTCCCAGGACAACCTCATACGTGTCTTTTACCTCGGTTCCGGCCGACAGTCCTCCGGGGCCGCTACGCGACAGCAACGGCAATCAGATCCCGACTGGAATCACCGGGGCCACCGCGCCCTACAATTTTCTTTACCGGCAATCCACACGCTTCAACCGCCGCCTGACCGTGCGCGGGGGCGCGGGTTTCACTCATTTTGGACCGGGTGAGTTTGTTCCCATTCCCGGCGAGATCGGGCTGGTGAAGGGGGCGGCGGACCGGCCCGTGGGGCTTGCTGGCGTGAGTGTCGGGCTTACCAGCAAATTATCTCTCGACCTGGACGCAACGAAGTCAGCAATCACCTACACTCCGGTCTCAACGCGGCTGGGGGTGATTGAAGACCGTTTGCAGGGGCGCATCAATTACTCTTTCGATTCCCGTACGCAACTCCACCTGGCTTACAGGTACGGGCGTTATACTTCCGAGGACTATTCCCATTCGCTCGTCGTGAATGGCACCACCGAAAACTACTTTCAGGCTGACCATGATCAGGGCCGCGGAGGGTCCATTATTTTCAACCGGCAGGTCTTTCATTCTCCGGAATTTTCACTGGATGCCGGGTACGAGGGATTTCTCTACGGTTTCGCAGGGCAGGCGCAGAATGTTTTTATGGGTTTCTTCAATCCCAGCTTTTATCAGCGGCACGAAATCGTTCCGCGAATCTATGGACCGCTCTGGGGACCTTTAGGCTACGACTTCAGTGGCGGCATTGGCGTCCAGCAGACTGGCCGCGGAGGGGCCGTCACAAGGGCCTGGAACGTCAGTCCCAGCTTCTCGGTCCGCGTCAGCCGGCACCTGAGCCTGGTCTTCGGATACACGCATTACAACACGGCGCAGATCCTGGGCCCTCTTCGCGGAAACGAACTCCGGTTCGGCACCGAGTGGCAGTACTGAGCTGGGCCGTCAAGTCCGGCCAGGGCGACGTGGCTACTCGCCGATGCCCTGGGCCAGAAATCCGCCATCAACGGGGATGGACGCCCCGGTGACGAAGCTTGCGCTGTCTGAGGCAAGGAAGATTGCCGCCCCTTTGATTTCCTCCACCTGTCCAAAGCGTTTCATCGGTGTGTGCGCAAAAATCGAGGCCTTTCTTTCAGGCTGGTTGATGATTTTCCGGTTCAGGTCGGTCTCAAAGACTCCAGGAGAGATAGCATTTACGGTGATGTTGTATTTGGCCCACTCTGCCGCCAGGCAGCGTGTGATTTGGAGTACACCGCCCTTGCTGGCCGCATAGGGCGCGACCTCATGCGCGCTGACAAAAGCGGCGATCGAGGCAATGTTAATGATCCGCCCGAATTGCTGTTCCTTCATCGCCTGCCCGACCATCTGGCAGGTGTTCCAGACGCCTTTCAGGTTGATCTCCATGACCTGGTCCCACAAGCTGTCTTCGACTTCCAGGGACGGGACCCTCTTTGTCATGCCGGCAGAGTTGACAAGGATGTCGATGCGCCCCATCTCTTCCAGCATCCTGGCGATCACCGCCTGGATCTGGCCCCGGTCGGTCACATCGGCTGTTATCTCGAGTGTTCTATTTCCGATCGCCTTAATTTCCTGCGCGGTTCGCTGAACTTCGTCTGCACGGCGGCCCACAGCAACCACATCGGCGCCGGCTTCTGCGAAGCCGAGGGCGATGGCCTTGCCCAGGCCGCTGGTTCCACCGAAGACAAGAGCGTGCTTCCCCTCAAGGCTTAGCCTCTTGTAATAGGACAAGATCATTCCTTTCAGCGTCAGGATGTACGAGTGCCATGCTACCATCACGGGAAAAAGCCAGGCAACATGTAGGAGCGCATCCCTTGCGCCATTGCTGGCGGGAGTGTTAGTCTTCCTTTTACTCGCACCTGTGGAGAGGTTGGACGGGCGCTGGGCTCGAGCGCGAAACAAATCCGCGCAAAAGCAAAAGTCTCTTCATTTCAAAAACTGCAAACCTGATGGGAGGATATACCGGAATGGAATTGGAAGAATTGGCTCGGATGTATGATTTTACAGGACGAACTGTCGCCATTACTGGAGGGGCCGGAATACTGGGCGGCGAAATCGCCCAGGCGCTGGTGGGATGCGGAGCCAACGTGGCGATCCTGGACCTGAATCTCGATCCGGCGAAGAGCATCCTGGAAAAGATGGGGTCGCGCGCGTGCCAGGCGATCACGGTGAAGACCAATGTTCTGGATGTTGAGAGCCTGCGCCAGGCCTCACAGGCCATCCTGGAGAAATTCGGCACGGTCGATTGCCTGGTGAATGCTGCCGGAGGCAACAAGCCCCAGGCAACCACCAGCGGCGATCTCACGTTTTTTGATCTTCCAGCTGACGCCTTGCGATGGGTTTTCGATCTTAACATTATCGGGACCGTGCTGCCCTCGCAGGTGTTCGGCAAGATCATGGCGGAAAAAGGCGACGGGACCATTCTCAATATTTCGTCCATGAATGCTTTTCGTCCCCTGACGCGCATCCCTGCCTACTCGGCCGCGAAAGCCGGAGTCAGCAACTTTACGCAATGGCTGGCGGTGCACCTGGCGCAGTTGTACTCGACAAAGATTCGCGTGAACGCCATCGCTCCGGGTTTCTTTATGACACAGCAGAACAGGTTCCTGCTTACCGATGAAAAGACAGGCGAATTGACCGCGCGTGGCAAATCAATCATTGACCACACGCCGATGGCCCGGTTCGGCAGTCCGGAGGACTTGTTCGGCGCCGTCCTGTGGCTGCTTTCGCCTGCGTCGGCTTTCGTGACCGGAGTCATTGTGCCAATCGACGGGGGATTTTCGGCGTATAGTGGGGTATAGGGGCGTTCGCGATAAAAGGTGAAGGGCTTACCGAGGGGACTCTAAGTATTTGAAGGAGGCGCGCAATGGTGATTGGACAAGGGTCTGCGGACCGTCATCTGACCAGCGAGGAGATCAACCGCACAGTTCAGGGAGGGCTGGCCACGCTGGCTGTTGATGGCAAGCGCGTGTTGATCATCATTCCTGACGGTACCCGCACCATGCCCATGCCGCTGATGTTCGACTTGTTCGAGCGGGAACTCTCCGCGCGCGTTGCGGCGCTCGATTACCTGGTGGCGCTTGGCACGCATCCCATTATGGACGACGAGCACCTCGGCAAACTCGTGGGGCGCAAGGTGGTAGGCGGGAAAGCTGGAAAAAGCAATATCTTCAACCACCATTGGGAAGTGCCTGAGAATTTCATTACCCTGGGCGTGATTCCGGCGCAGGAAATCGGCGAGATCACCGGTGGCGTGCTGGCCAGGGACATTCCCGTGCGGCTGAACAAGCTGATTCTTGACTACGACCAGATCATTATCTGCGGGCCGGTATTTCCGCACGAGGTTGTCGGCTTCTCTGGCGGGAACAAATATTTTTTCCCGGGCATCGGCGGATCGGAAATCATCAACCAGACCCACTGGGTTGGAGCGTTGATGACCAACTACAAGATCATCGGAGCCGGTTATACGCCTGTACGCGCAATCATTGACCGTGCCGCAAGTTTTATCGACCGGCCAGTGGCCTGCTTCGCGCTGGTGGTGACGCATGTGGGTTTCGAAGGACTTTATTTCGGTTCGCCGCAGGAGGCGTGGAAGGCTGCATCCGATCTTTCTGCCCGCAAGCACATTATCTTTGTGAAGAAGCCCTTCAAGCGAGTTTTCTCTGTGATGCCGACGCTTTATGACGATCTGTGGACCGGGGCGAAGGGGATGTACAAAATGGAGCCGGCCGTGGCCGACGGCGGCGAAGTGGTGATTTACGCTCCACACATCACCGAGGTCAGCTACACGCACGGTAGGATCATCGAGGAGATTGGCTACCACTGCCGCGATTATTTCCTGGGGCAGTGGGACAAATTTAAGGATTATCCGGGCGGCGTGTTGGCGCACTCAACACACGTCAAAGGACTGGGCAAGTACGATGTTGCCACCGGCAAGGAGACGCCGCGCATACAGGTGACCCTCGCGACGGGTATCTCCAAAGAGCGCTGCGAGCGCATCAACCTGGGCTATATGGATCCTGCGACCGTCAATCCGGAAGAATGGAAGGACCGTGAAAACGAGGGCATCCTGCTGGTGCCACGCGCAGGAGAAATGCTTTATCGCGTCCAGGAAAGCGCCTCAAAAGCTGCCTAAGGCTGATCGCAGTAGTCGCGCCCGCTTATCCTTGTAAATGCTCAGCCAGCCAGACGACGTAGCGGCTGTTGCGCCGCCGCACCTCAGCCAACAGGTCTTCCGGCAGTTCGTCAATCTTTTCTTTGAAGAATCGGTGATCGCCGTCCGGTGAATCCACATCCCGGCTTCCGACCAGGTTGCCCAGCCAGAAAACCAGAAAGAGGTTGCCGTCCACGCGGCCGCGCGATGCGTCACCGAGGTCGTATTCAAGGCCCATGGAAACATACTTCGCAGCCAGTTCGCTTTCATAGCCGAAAGCTCCGGTGGCAGCAAAATCATTGGCCCGCTTCACCATCCGCTCATACAGTTTTCGCCAGTGCGATCCAGCCGGCTGGCTTCGCAATACGTCAAAGAGTTGCAGTTGAAGCTCGCCGGATATTTTGTAATTCACGCGGCCCGCGGTTGATTTTCCGATCTTCTCCAGGACCTCCTGTTGCTTGCCGCTGCCGGAGTGAATGCTGAGAGTGGTGTCAAAACTCCCGGCCACATCGGCCAGTTCCGCGACTCGCGCCGCGAGTTCTTCCAGCGGCTTCCCGCCGAATTCTTTCTCGACCCGCCTCGGAAGCTCGGGCCACATTTTGTGATGGCAGTAGTCCACCAGCCCAACGCCATCCGCCGGCGAGCTTGCCATCGCTACCGGGTAGGCCTGCCGTTTTTTGAACCCCAGGTTGGGCGGGCAAAGCTGTGCTGTCCTGCCGCGCGCCTTGAGCCAATGCATGTAAAAGAGGAGTTCTTTAGCGGTGGTCAGAGTTTCGGCTTCGTCGATGGACGGTTCAAAATCGAGCGCGGTGCCCAGCCTGGCCTCTGCCTTGGCCTTGATGATGTAGTCGTAGAGTTCTTCGTTGAGCTTCAGGCTCTGGCCGAACTTGGCGCCGAGGCGAAGGATTTCCGAATCACTGAAAATGTATTTCCTTCCGCTGAGATCGAAAGGCTTTGAGAACTCACTGCGAATCCACTTCTGCTCATCGGAAGAAAAAATCTGCTGGAATTTTTCACTGACGGCGGAATCGCTCCACGGGTCCGGATGCCGGGAGTCAGCCTGAAGTTCGAAGAGCCGGGAAGTATCCGTGGTGAACTTGGTGTAGCCGGCGGCATGGCGGATAGCGGTCTTGACCATTTCGACTGACTGGGCGATCTCCCCCGCGTTGTTGCCGGAGACGATAAAGTGGTCAGCCTCGGCGTTGTAACCCTCGCGCCAACCAGAGCGAATGGCGGCCCACAGTCCAGTGTGGTAAAGATGCCGGATGGAAACCCGGGTGTGCCCGGTGGCCACGGGGTTTTCGCCGTCGCGCTGCTTGAGTGCTTCCTCTGTCGTCATCTCGCGCGTCGCCGAAAGCTGGACCGTGGACGCCATGTTGACGTGCAGCCTGTCGAGGATGGCCCTGAAAGCATCGAAAACGGCCGGCAAACTGATTTCCGGGTGGCGATTGCCGGCCGCTACGGCTGGCTGTGAGCGTTGCGGCCTGGGCAGAAAGGCTCGCTCAACCTGTTCGGCAAACTTTCGGATAGTTTCATGATCGTAGCTGCCAAAAGGAATGAAGCTGAGCAACACATCTTTTCCGTCAGCCTGAAGGCGCTCCGTGCGCACAGGTTCGGCCAGGAGTTTCCCTGCCGCCGATGGGCCCAGAGTTGCGTGCATCAACAGAGGCGTGGCCTTTCCTTCCACCACCGCATCGACAACCAGGTAAAAGTTCGAAGCATGAACGGGATCTTTTGAGAGGGACCCTGCATAGGGTCTGAAGGTTTTCAGGCCGAGATTCGCGACGTCCTTCGCAAGTCCCTCCCTGGCTTTGTCATCGATCCCACGATCTTTTGTGTGTCGAACAATGCTGGCTGTAACTGCGGCTGCTTCATTCATGCTGAAATGAGGTTCCATAGCTCTCCTGCTTAAAGTTTGATGTCACAATCTTACACCTTGAGTTTGCACTGAGGGTAGATACGTGATCCGGCGGGCCTCGTTTACCTGTTCAGTGGCCAGTGCGACCCTGAATCTGGTCGATGGCATGGGGGAGAATTTTGATAATTATTTCAAGCGACTCGCGGGCGCCGCGTGGGCTTCCCGGAAGATTTACGATCAGCTTGCGATTTCGCACTCCAGCGACCGCGCGCGACAGGGCCGCGAGCGGCGTACTCTTCGTTCCCTCGGCACGCATCAATTCAGGGAGGCCGGGAATTTCGATTTCAATTACAGATCGCGTGGCCTGCGGGGTGACGTCGCGCGGGCTGAGGCCCGTCCCTCCGGAAGTAAAAATCGCGTCGCAATCCTCGGAATCGGCCCAGGTCTTTAGCCGGGCGCAGATTTGGTCAAACTCATCGGGGAGCAGTTCGACCGCCACCACCTGCCACCCATGCGATTCGAGGACTTCACGAACGGCGGGGCCCGACCGGTCCTCCCGTTCTCCCCTTACGCCCAGATCACTCAAAACCAGAATCTTTGCGCGCAGCATAGGCTCCACAGGCAGTTTCTTGAAGGCCCCGTCATTTTAAACCGCATCCCGATAGGCTTCGTCCAGCAGGCGCAACCCCTCCATCATCAGGCCCTGGGTTGACATGGTCGTGGTGTGCTCGCTGGAGGTCTTGGTGAAGTCCACTTCCCATTCGCCGTCCGCCCATGTTAGAACTTTATAAACAGCCTCGTTCCCTTCAAGAGGGCCGCACTGGGCATGAGTTACCTGTCCCTGATTGAAATAGAGCTTGCAAGTCTCCTGTCCGGAGCGCAGCAGGAGCGTACAGGTCTTGCGTCCCTGTTCGAGCGATTGCATCCAGTCGATCAGGCTCATCTCGCTCAGCAGGCCGGCGGTAGTTCCTCCGCGCATCTGTAGGTTCTCCATCTTTCTTCCGTACAGCCGCGCGGTGATATGCCGCACCTGACGGGAGAGATCCTGCACGAAAAATGGCTTGACGAGGTAGTCTTCTACGCCTTCTGCCACTGTCCGCAGCCGCTCGTCAATCTCTTTTTGCGAAGAAAGGAAAACGAAAGGGATTTGCGAGGTATCGCTCCGCCCTCGCAGCTTCTCGAACAGATCAAGACCGTTCATGCCGGGCATGGAGTAATCGGAGATGATTAAGTCGGGCTGAATTTCTACAGCTTTTTGCAAGGCATCGACGCCGTCGGCGGCTGTAACCAATTCGCCACATTTTTCGAGACTCTGGCGGAGAAGCTTCAGGATGGTCGGGTTATCGTCGACCACCAGAATCTTGAACGTTGCAGGCATCAGGCCAATCCTTCACCCGGGCTGTTAACCATGGTATAAACTCACATTTTCACTTCGATGCACGAAATTCCCCGGACTTGCCGCCGGTCTTATAGAGAAGCTTCAGGTTTGTGATTTGGATTTCATGATCGACGGCCTTGCACATATCGTATACCGTCAGGGCGGCTACTGCAGCGCCGGTCAAGGCTTCCATCTCCACCCCCGTCAAACCCGTCGAGCGCACTGTCGCAGTAATAGCGACACCCGTTTTGCAGAACTCTGCCTGGACATCAATGTGGCTCAGCAGCAGGGGATGGCAAAGTGGGATCAGGTCGGCCGTGCGCTTGGCCGCAGCAATTCCAGCCACGCGCGAAATCTCAAGCGGGTCGCCCTTCGGATTGTTTTTGATCTTCTTCAGTGTCTGCGGCTTCATTTTGACCAGTATGCTGGCGACGGCTTGCCGGTGAGTTTCCGGCTTT
>JAJYJL010000231.1 GCA_021789565.1 Acidobacteriota bacterium | reverse complement strand
TATTATGGTGCAGCCTCCGGGAGCTTCAATGTTCTTTGGGCTTACCCAGGCCCCCATGCCCATTCAAATTGGTGACCGGCTGGCGGAAATCCCGCACGTATTAGCGGTTGCTCCCGTCCTGTTTCAATTCGTTTCCCAGGGAGGGATCAACCTCATCTACGGGATTGATCTCCCGAGCTTTGATCGGGTGAGCGGAGGCTTTATTTATCTGAAAGGCGGGCCTTTCGAACACCCTGATGACATTCTCGTGGACGACTGGTATGCCCGTGCAGGCAACGTGAAGGTGGGCGAGACCCTCCACCTTCTGAACCACGACTTTCATGTGGCAGGCATCGTTGAGCACGGAAAGGGATCACGACTATTTATCCCCATATCTACGGCCCAGGATTTGAGCGGGGCCAAGGACAAAGCTTCGATTTTCTACGTCAAGTGCACAGACCCGGGTTACACGAACACGGTCATTAGCTCCATTAGTGCGCTTCTCCCGAAGTACCAGCTTCACTCGATCAAAGAATATATGTCCCTGATGACTTCAAACGACGTTCCCGCATTGAACGCCTTCATTACAGCTATGATCACGGTGGCTGTGGGCATTGGGTTCCTGGTTATTTTCCTGTCCATGTACACTACGATCACTGAAAGAACGCGGGAAATCGGCATTTTAAAGTCACTGGGAGCGGACAAAAGGTATATCATAAGTGTGATACTGCGAGAAGCCGGCCTGCTCAGCGTAATGGGTATTTTTGCAGGATACGGCGGGACGTGGCTGGCAAAGAAAATTATCGTGGCCGCGTTTCCTACTTTGACCGTAGATTTAACCGTAAATTGGGCGCTGTGGGCTGGTCTGCTGGCCCTCGGAGGCTCTTTATTAGGGGCCTTCTACCCGGCAATTCGTGCGGCCGGGCTTGACCCCGTGGATTCACTAGCGTACGAATAGAGGAATTCTGGAAGTCGATGGCAGTAATCTTTCTGGAAACGGCCGGGGACGAGACTAGACACCGAATTGGCTGTATGGAACCAATCATTTCAACGGAGAACCTGACAAAGACCTATCGAGTAGGGAAAGTAGAGGTGCCGGCCCTTCGGGGAGTGGATTTTGTTGTTCAGGAAGGAGAATTTGTCGCAGTCGTCGGGCCTTCCGGCTGTGGCAAGTCTACCTTGCTGCATGTTCTGGGGGGATTAACGCGGCCAAGCAGAGGGAAGGTGCTCGTGGACGGGAACGATTTCACCGACATGAGCGACGCACAACGTACCAAGTTTCGCCGCCACAAAATTGGTTTCGTCTTCCAGAGATACAATCTTCTGCCAACGCTGACTGCAAGGCACAACATCGCGATTGCTCAACACATCCAAGGTAACGGTTTTAACCCTCACAGGTTTGAAGCAATGGCGGAAATGCTGGGTATCAAGGAAAAGCTGGATCGTAAACCCTATGCACTTTCGGGTGGCGAGCAGCAGCGGGTAGCCATTGCGCGTGCAGTGATCTGTGAACCGAAACTTGTGCTTGCTGACGAACCGACCGGGAACCTGGACACGGAGAACTCCCAGGTTGTGCTGAACATGCTGCGGAGCCTGAACCGGGATTTTCGGCAGACGATCTTGATGATTACCCACAATCCGGAGGCGGCTTCGGTTGCCGACCGGATCGTTCGAATGCGTGACGGACGGATTGTTTCCGATTGATTCCACAGCGTCTTCCCGTTATCCTGCATAATTAACAGCCGTATGATACCAAGCACCGAGTTCGGCGAACCAACCGTCTCGGGCCCCCGGAACAGGGCCCCGGCGCAACCAAATTCTTCACTGGGCTGCAAGGTAAAGTTGGTTTTAAGAAGAGCGATCTTCTGGTCATATGAGCGGGGAAGCTGGCAATACGACATCATCTGTGTGCTGATTCTGGCTTTCATTTTTCTTACGCCAAGCAACTGGTTCCACGACCGTCCGCGTCTGCAACTTAGTGATTTGCGGCATGTTCAGGGTATCGTCGAGGTGGGCCATACGGCTAATGTGTGGGTTTACCAACTGGATGCCAGGCTGGTGGAATCGCTGGGTGAGGCTCCGCTTTCCGACGCAGTCCACCAATTGCTCCTCCAACGTATTAAGCCCCCCTTTGTCATAGAATCCGTCAAGCCGATCCTGGGAACAGGGGATGTCATACTCGGTTACACCGTTGAGGTTCAGCGCTGACAATGCATCCCTTGCCATCGGTGGAGAATCGTATAGTCAGGCACGTTTTGGGACCATGAGCATGTGTGCGTTCAAATCGAAAACCGCAAGCGTTATTCTGGCCTTTTTCCTGCTTGGAGCAATGCCCCTGCCGAATCTTGCAAGAGCCAAGAAGGAACGGCTGGACCTTAACCAGATACTTTCTCACATCAATGAGAGCGCCAAGCACCTGAAGACGCTTTCCGCAGACCTTGAGTACACTAAAGTAACGGTTCTGGTGAACGACTTTGCGACGGAATCGGGCCAGATGTATTATCGGAATGCCAAATCACCTGACATCCTGATTAATTTCAAAAACCCGGCGCCGAAAGTCATCCTCTTCAAGAAGGACAAGGCGGAAATCTACCAGCCGAAAATCAACCAGATTCAGGAGTTTGATCTGAGCAAGCACTCTTCTCTGATCCAGCAATTTCTGCTGCTTGGGTTTGGTACTGAGTCTAAGGAGCTGCGAAAGGTTTATGAGGTCAAGTATCTGAAGGAGGAACAATTGGGTGGCGATACAACTGCCGTGCTGGAATTGGTCCCTCGCGAGGAAAGTGTCGCAGCGCAACTTTCAAAAATCCACCTCTGGATCAGCGAGGAGTCGTGGCTGCCTGTTCAGCAGAAGTTCTTTGAGGCAGGCGGCGACTACTCGATAGCGCGGTACAGTTCCGTCAAGGTCAATCGCAATCTGCCTTCTTCCACTTTCCGAATCCACGCCGCACAGGATGTTAAACGAGTCAAGATGTAGGAATCTGCCGGACAGCGGGTGAGAACAGACCGATCCCTCCGATTGAGTGCCGAATCTTACGGTTCGACTGGCGCTATCCACATTTGAGGGTGAAACTGTTGCAGATTTTGATTCTTTATCGTATATGTATAATTCAACAGGAGATAACAAGAGATCAAGGTTTTCGTGATCCCGGGCGCAACGTTTTACAATAAGTTTTCGGGACGCGGAAACGGTGATTGTCTCTGTCAGTCGAATTCGTGCTGGTCATTATTCATCATGGACGGAGTTGTTCTTAAACGAAAAATCCGGTCTGTTCGAACGCGATTGCGTGAACTGCGCATGATCTCAAATGCGCTGCTTTCGACCCGGCATCCGATCCTTGCTCACATCATCCCAATCCGCCGTTGCAACCTCTCCTGCGCTTATTGCAACGAGTACGACAACTTTTCCAAGCCCTTGCCGCTTGAAACCATGTTCCGCCGGCTTGACAAATTGGCTGGTCTCGGGACGAGCATCATTACCATCAGCGGGGGCGAACCTCTGCTCCACCCGGAACTTGAAGAGATCATCCGGCATATTCGAGTTCGGGGCATGATTGCGGGCATGATTACGAATGGTTATCTTCTGACGCAAGCCCGAATCGAATCCTTAAACAAGGCGGGGCTTGAGCATCTCCAGATCAGTATTGATAACGTCAATCCCGACGACGTCTCGAAGAAAAGCCTGAAAGTACTCGACCAGAAGCTGAGGCTGCTTGCGCAGCATGCGGTGTTTCAGGTCAATATCAATTCTGTCCTCGGCAGCGCCGTGCGGTACCCTTAAGACGCGTTATCTGTTGCTCGCCGTGCGCTCGAACTTCGCTTCACTTCCACCGTCGGAGTTCTTCATGACCATGAAGGACAACTCCAACCTCTCAATCCTCAGCAACAGGCAATCTTCAGCACCATTATGAGCTGGGGCAAGAGTTCCTATTCACGGTTTAATCGCTATCAGAAGTACATTGCGCGGGGAATTCCCCGCGATTGGCGATGCCGTGCCGGCAGCCGCTACCTCTATGTCTGCGAGGATGGCCTGGTCCATTACTGCTCACAGCAGCGTGGTTATCCGGGTATCCCGCTGGAAAAGTACACGCCGCAACACCTGTATCACGAATATCACACCCAAAAGTCCTGCGCGCCACGTTGCACCATTCAATGCGTACAGCACGTCGCTCTGCTCGATAACTGGAGAGATCCACAAACACGCCCGGCCTTTGAGCAACCGTTGGAACCGGTGGCAGGCGCCGAATAACTAACCCGATCCCATCTTCCACTCTATCTGAGCCAGAACCCCGCCAAGTACACGTACATCGTTGTTGCTCAACCCAAGGTCAAGTATCAGCCGGCGTAGTTTCAGAACTTGAGCCTGCTTAGCCTTGGGTTTGAAATAACCTGCATGGTCCAGGAGCCGGCCCGCGCGGTCAAGCAGGTGGTCAAGCGACTGGATATTGGCCGGCAAAGAAGAGTGTACGCGCCCCGTGGCCGCGGCTTGCGGAAACCCCGCAGCACGTGCCAGCTCATAGCAGCATACTGCCACGGATTGCCCGAGGTTCATCGACGGGCAACCGGCCGTTGTGGGAATCCGCACCAGCATGTGACAGTAACTCAGATGGTCATTCGGCAAACCCGTCTTTTCAGAGCCAAACAACACCGCCCCGCGCGCCCGCGAAGACAGTTTCTGCGGCTCCGATGTCAGTTCTGTGAGGGGAACCGGGTCGCGATCAAGGTTTCTTCGCGAGCCCGTAGTGGTACCCACCACAAAGTTGCAATCGCCAATTGCTTCTGTAATATGGCCGGTCATGCGCGCCGATTTGAGGATGTGCCCGGCCCCCACTGCCGAACGTGCTTCCCTCCAAACAGGATCGAAAGGCGCCACCACCACCAGGTCATCAAAACCAAAGTTGGCCATCGCACGCGCTGCCGCGCCGATATTCAGGGGATTGCGCGGGCGCACCAGAACGATTCGCCACTTCACTGCGGATTTTTTCATGGACTAGATTTTACCAGCAGAGAAACACATGCCGACGGACTAACCTATTTCTGCGGGGAGGAGTCCGAAGCAGGCGGAGAAGCTTTCGGCGCCGGATTCGGCTTGTTCGAATCAATCGCCTGGACAGCCTTGATCACGGAGGTCGACTGGAACTGCTTGTAATCCGTGTAGCGGATGATTTCTTTGATGTGGACGGGGCCGGTGGGGAAATAAAGAGTGTCGTCCGCCAGGGTGTAGGTGGGAAACCAGAACTTCCCGTCTATCTGCTGTCGCCAGGTCTTAAACCGGGGGAAAAGGTTTTCGCCGTTTTTGTTTCTGATTTCGGGTACCTGGCGTCCCTCTGTCTTAACAATCTGCAAATCACGGTCATCTACCCAGATGACACCCTGGAAGTACTGATGATTCTTCTTGATTTCCCTCGGCCGGATAGAGAAAACATAGGTCGTGATGTAATCCACTTTGACGTGACCAAGATACTTGATGTCGTACTCATTAAGATCATTGCTGGTGAGCACAAACGGCTGGATACTCCGCATGGCATCCAGGTCCTGCTCAGTCATCAGGACACCCTGAAGAGAACCGGGAGGCGCGTAGGTGACTTTTTCAATCCGGTGGCCACTATCGTCAAACAAGATGTCCCAATTCTGCTGCCAGAAACCATTGACCCTGCCATCCGCATCCAGAGTTTCAACTTTATTGATTTGACGGTACGTGTAATTGTCCCGTGCCTCTTTAAACATGAGTTCCTTGGCTGCGAAGGCCTGAATAATTTGCTGAATTTGCGCAGGGCTTGGATCGCTCAGGTTCGGAGAAGGGGCCTCTGTCGCCGGTTTTGATGCCGAGGCAAGAGGCGGAGGGGCCTCACCTTGGGAAGCCTGTTCAGGCCTGTTGGCAAGGCCAGCCATCACGTTGCCGACCTTTTGGTTCACGGCAGCAGACGCCGAATTCTGGGGCTGTGGGGTCGCAGGCGGAGGCGGGCTGGAAACATTAGAGACCTGTGGCGTCGAACCGGGAAGCTGAGGGCTTATGCCTGAATCAGAGCTGGAAATTGTTCTCGGTGCTTCGCCCACTGGGCTTGCGCTTTTTGGGGTGCTCTTGCGATTGCTGTTAACAATAGTGTCAATCAGCGCCTGCGAAGCTCCTTCCTTCTGGAATTTCTGAATCAACTCCGGCGTCAACTGGAAGTCCACACCCCGCTGCTCAACCAGCGTGATCATCTTCGATTCGGAAGCGCCACCGATCAAGAGAAGCGTGATGTCATCTTTGCTCAGCGGTTGTGCGCCCTTTAAGGGAAGCACAAAAATGACAACCAAAATTAACAGGCCCACTATTGACCTGAGATGAGACTTAGTCTGATAGATTAGCGTTTTATCCATGCGATACGCCGGTCCCCAACCGCTTCCTTTGCGGCTTACTTATGTAGAAGACAATTTCAGGCAAAGAGTTGCTCCAAAGCAGCGCCAAATCTGAACGCCGCCACGTCGATCCTTCCCCTTTAAGGGGTTCCTCAATTTGTCCTTACACACCCCCTTTCCGTAATTATACACAAGGCGTTGCTTAGATGACGCGGTCAGGGAATTGCAGCTGAAAGGACCTCGGCGAAAAGATTCGGCACTTTCCTTCCCTGCTCACTTCGGGATTCTTGATCAGCCAGAACCAGAAGCAACTGACTCTAAAAACAGTCACCCGGCTCAGTTACACGCTTTGTGAAGATCGCCAAGGACTTACCGGGGCCTGGAAAACCGCGCCAGCAGCCGTTCGCGACTCACTCCGAAACCTGGGTCGGAATGTTCACAGCCAATAATTCTCTATTACTTCAGCTCAACCCAAGTCCGCCCCACGTAAAGGCGAGCCGTCCCGCCGCTGACAACTACTTGCAGTGGCAGCGGACCCTTCATCTTTGCATCCCAACTTGCCGGACATTCCGCGACCTTCTTGCCAGCCTGGTTATAGAGCATGAAGTTCAAGGCCTTTTTTCCTGTAGAACTCTGCGCCTTTGCAAGCCCGAACCCAAAGCTTCCCACACCGGTCTTGCGACCGCACACCACAACGTCGCCTTCGGCAATCAGCATTCCAAGGTACTTTTCCTGAACTTGTGAACTGTAACCACTCGTGTCCAACAACCCTACAACCAGCCGGGATCCCGAGGGCGTAAGAACAAGCGCCGAATTGCGTTTTTCGGTGGGGATTGAGTTTTCTTCCAGAACGAAGTCTTTGGGGACAATCTTATTAAAGGCTTCTCCCTTTTCCACCTTAAAAACACCTTGACCGCTGGCCGGATTTGCAGCCGCACAGCACAACAAAAGAGTTGCAACTATGGCTAACCAAGTTTTCATCATTCCTCCTTGATCGGTAAGTCCTGGGTCCACAACAAGCCGGGTGAAGTCAGCGTTCCATATCAGACTGATGGGCGTTCTTGCACCGATGTACCTCCCGAACCTGCAACCTTTGCACAATTCTATGTCCATTCGTCCACCGAAGCCACACCTTGAGGTCCATCACCTTCCTGGTCCGATACTCACAAGAATATCAATTGGCCGCTCAGTGCGCGGTTCCGAATTGGAGTATTGTACGCGGAAGTCATTGAAATTCTTCCTCATTTGCTTGCCTGGAGCGTCAAGTATGCTACACTACCGAGTCGCAAGGGCAAAGAAATCCCTTCGGGCGGGGCTGCCTTCGCGCGGGGGAACCGTAATAGTGACCTCCAAGGCTCCCCTTTGTGGATTCCGTCACCCGCTCAACAGAGGTAAGAACATTTCTTTCCGATCGAGGTGCAATATGGTGAAACAATTATTTTTCTCCTGCATCATTCTTGGACTCATCACGGTGCCTGGAAAAGCTCAGAGTGGAAAGTGGAGGCAACTGTACAATGGCAAGAACCTGGATGGCTGGGAACATGTTGGCCCGGGCGGAGACAAGGTCGTTAACGGTCTGATCGAAACTTACGGTGGCATGGGCCTGCTCTGGTATACCCGCCAGAAATTCGGCAATTGCAGGATTCGCGTAGTATTCAAAATGCGGGATCCAAACGATAATTCCGGTGTCTTCATACGAATCCCTATTAAACCTCGAGAGGCATGGATGCCTGTCAACTACGGGTACGAAGTCCAGATTGACAACGATCCCAAGGGAGAAACGAAGGAATATCACTCAACAGGATGCCTCTACTCGATTTCGAAGGCATTGTCCTATCCGGGCAAGGGATCAGGCCAGTGGAACACTATGGAGATCACGCTTGACGGTCCGCATTCGATCGTAACGGTAAACGGTGTCAAGGTTACTGATTACACCGAAGGCGAACCCGCGCCTCCCAGAAAATTCGGTTTTGAGCCCACTCGCGGTCCCCGCCCCAACGAAGGTTATATCGGGCTCCAAAACCACAGCGATCATGATGTTGTGTTCTTCAAGGAAGTTGCCGTACAGCCGTTGAAAAAATAAACATCAGCTTCTGGAGGCAAAAATGAACAATAAATTCACACGAAGGCGTTTCCTGCAATCTGCAGGAGCAGCAGCTTATGTGGGAGCGGGGCTGACCTTAACGGCCCCGGCGCAAGCTGTCGCCAGAGGCGCCGATCCCACAGGAACTAATTCCATGGCCAGGATGTTTCCGGGGTGTTGTGCTTATTCCTTCCGGAAATACTTAAAGAGTGGTCAGATGAGTATGCAGGACTTTATCCGCGAGATCGTCAAGATGGGTTCGGTGGGAGCAGACATGACGGTTTACTGGTTCAAATCCACCGACCCTGCCTATCTTAATGATCTCCGGCATCTGGCTTTCAAGAATGGCGTCCCACTCTCAGGAGCGGCCTGTGGATCGAGTATGGTCCAAGCCAGTACTGCAAAACGACAAGAGGTCCTTGCGGACATAAAGAAATGGGTAGATGTTACTGACAGCCTCGGTGCTTCCCACTTGCGCGTTTTTGGAGGTAAGCTTCCGCCAGGCGCAACTGTGAAGCAAGGTACCGACTGGGTGGTTGAGACAATGAAGCCCGCGGTCGAGTACGCCAGCAAGAAAGGTATCATGCTGGGCATCGAGGACCATGCCGGCGTCACGCAAAGCGCGGAAGTCTGCCTGGAAATCATGCGCCGGGTGAATTCTCCTTACGCCGGGATCAATCTCGATATCACTCACTTCATCCCAACGGGCTCTGAGGATCCCTACGCGCA
>JAJYJL010000230.1 GCA_021789565.1 Acidobacteriota bacterium | reverse complement strand
TGGCCGCGTCCCAATTGTACTGCAAGCCATCCTGATAGGTCGGTGATCCGAAACGGTCCCAGCGCACTCCGTATGTCAGGGTTAAGCGCCTGTTAACCTTGAAAGTATCGGTCGCATAGAATCCCATTTCATAGGCTTGCTGAGTTCTTCCGACGATCGGAGTGAGCCTCGTACTTGTGCCTGGAAGACCCAATAAGAAATCGGCATAGGGATAACCCGTGAAACGGCCATCAAATGAGAAGTTGCCGTACGTTCCATTTGGAACCTGCCCATTGTAGTCACTGTACGTGCGAATCTGAGCCCCGAACTTGGCCACATGCCGGCCCATCGCCCAGGTTAACCCATCAGTGTATGAGAAGTTCTTGCTATGCGCGTAATGCCCCCCTGCCTCGACTGACATGGAAGGCAATCCGGAAATATCCATCTCTGGGAAACCCATAGCGGATAAACCGCCAGGATTTACACCCTGGAGTCCAATCGTGGATACGACGGCATCGCCATTGATAGGCTTGAATCCGTCGACCGTCTTGCCATCGTCGATACCGTCATAATTACCGCCGAACTGGAATGAATTGAGCAAATTCTGAGAGAAGATGTGGGTTTCGTTGAAGGCCCAGGAGTAGCTATGCCTTAAGCGTGTCCATCCCATGGAAGGATAATTTCCCGCCAGGACATAAAGAGGTAAGTAACTGGAGAACCTTCCATACATAGAGTCCTTGCTGGAAAACGTGTGATCTATTCTGGCGACATAAACATTAGCGTCGAATTGGTCTCCAGGATATGGCCAAACAAACTGGTAATTGTCATATAGCGCGTTTGCCCCGCCGAAGTTTGGCCTTGGAATGTAATTGCTTTGCGTCGCCAAAGCGACGGCTGAAGCCGGAGAGGAGCTGAGATCAGACGGGGGGATAATGTTCCCTGGATAAGGCGCCCCGGTCGCCGGGTTTGTAATGACATTCGAGGGCAGCAACTCGGAGAAATCCCCGGCGCGCATTAAATCCGTAGGAACAGTTGTCAGGTAGGATGTGTGTTGTTTAACCCTCTCGCCATTCCACATGCCATAGAAAAAGGTTTGGTGTCCAATTGGACCGGAGGCCTCCGCGGTAATTGTATTATAAATGATCGGTTGTTTACTTGAATCAAAGAACCCTCTCGCACCCAAAGCTGAGTTGCGTAGGTAGTATTCGACTTCACCGTGAAATTTATCCGAACCGCGTTTAGTGACGACATCGAAAGTCGCAATTCGGCTGTTCTCTGCACCGTTATCTACCGCCATGAGCTTAAGCTCACTCGCGTCTTCCATATTTACGGTCTGAGTGTTGAAGTTCTCTTCGAGGACACCATCCATTGCCATATTGAGCTGGTTGCCAGACTGACCAGCAACGGAGACACCCCATTCCCTATCCATCTGTACAAGGGGCATAGTGGCCAGCGGATCTAATGGAGACGAATACGAGTTGCCGGGGATTGGAAGGTTTTGGTAGGTATTGGCAGAGAGCGTACCGCCGATTTCTCCACCTTCGGTTTGAATGACCTTCGCCGCTCCGCTCACGGTTACTTGCGTTGCAGTTGAACCCACATGCAGCACAGGGTCAACACGCCTGGTTTCGTTGCTGGCCAGAAAAATGTTCGTTTCGGTATATGTGGCGAAGCCAGTATGAGAGGCAGTGAGTTGGTAATGACCTCCTTTAACATCGGGTATCTCGTAGTTACCATGGTCATCCGTGACGACAGTTCTGACAACGTCGTTCGTCGACATATCGACCAGTTTGACCTCGACTCCGGGCACTAAAGCTCCCGACTGGTCCGTCACGGTTCCCCGTATGGTTGACAAGCTTGTTTGCGCCAAAGCGGCAAGTGAGCAAGCAAGAACTGCCAAAGGCGCCAACCACAAGATTTGAAGGCAGATTCGCACCCCTTTGGCATTAGCCCTCATACCTGAAAGAAAGAACCATTTCATATCTTGCCTCCGTCTTGGAAAGAAATTATTCGGTCCGCCTATAGCACGTACCTCTCCCTCTATTCCCGTGTCTTACCTCAGAAGCTCACACCGGGGCCGAATTTGTATGCCGCGAAGGGTCACCGAACGGATGGTCTAGCCAAGATCAATGGTACCCCTCATAGAAAAATAATTTTCTTAAGCCAGCCCGCGAATGAGGGCATTCTATGCCCACCAATTGGACAGTCAAGTGTGAATCGGGCCTTCCGGTAACAGTTGTTCAATCCATTGAACACTTTTCGTTCGCACGAGGCGTCGCCCAACATCCGATTGTTAGCGGCAATTGATTGGGGAACAGACAACAAACCGAGGGTGGGGTTGTGCACAGCGGAGTATTGCTGACGGAGCAACGTGCTCCCGCAAATGAATCGCTGACGTTTTTTGTCATTTGTGTGGTGGGCAAAAGCCCTTGAATTCTGGCGAAAACAGCCAACCGATGGAATTCCTGATCCAAATTCACATATGTGAATCGTTAACCATTCGCCGCTATCCTGATAAGGCCGAGCGGCGCGAACATCTAATAGCCGTCTGCTTGCTTTCGGTGCGAAGCAGGTTTGATTCCTGAGAATGGGGCCCAAGAAAGGCTTCTGAAGAGATGACGCAAGCCTTCAGGTAGCGTCTGCTTGAAGAAGGTGTGGATTGGATCGTAGACTATCCGATGATATGGCAGCAAAGGGAGTACTTCCGATATCATTGCGGCAGCTCGCCTGCCAGTCATTCCTGTTATCGGCCCTCGTGGTGATGATGGTTTCTCCTGTCCTCCGCGGGCAGGATATGCAGGAACCGGATCCTCAGGAGCTCTCCCATGAGGCAAACGAAACTCTGCAGAGGGGCGATGCTGCGCTGGCAGTGCGCGAGTACTACCAGCTTCTTCAAACGCACCCGGAGATCGTGACCGCCCGAGCCAATCTAGCTACTGCCCTTGTTTCCCTGGGTCGTTTTGATGAAGCGATTACACAGTATCAGCTTGCGCTTAAGGAGGCGCCCAGTAATTCGTCTCTCCGATTTAATCTGGGAATTACCTACTTCCGAAAAGGCGACTTCAGGCAAGCGACAGAGCAGTTTGCTGCGCTCTATCAAAAGGATCCCAGTAACGTTCGTGTTGCAACCCTGCTGGCCAACTGCGAACTGCACCTCAGCCAGGTAGCCCAAGCCATCGCACTTCTCGAACCGCTTGAGAAAGCCAACCCTGACAATCTCGACCTCGAGTGGACACTGGGAATGGCCCTGACGCGTGCTGGTCGCCCACGGGAGGCTCTCAAACGAGTTCAAAAGGTTGCGAACCAAGGACACAACGCCGAGGCGTACCAGCTTGCGGCCATCCTTCATATGGGGCTTACTGATTTCGACATGGCCCGACGCGACGCGGAGACGGCAATTCGCATCAATCCGCATGCGTCCAATGCATATCTCGCGCTCGCCATGCTGAACGGCTATTCGGGAAATGAAAAGGGCGCGGTGGAAGAATATGAAAAGGCATTGCAAGCCAACCCGAAGAATCTTCAGGCCCATATCCAGCTCGGCGTTATTTTCTACAATGAACGGAAGCTGGACGATGCCAAACAACAGTTCACTGACGCACTTGCTCTCAACCCAAAGTCGTTCCTCGCCTTGTATCAGATGGCAAGGGTCGAACGCGCTCAGGGCCACACGGAAGCGGCCGTGAAGAATCTTCAATCCTGCGTCCGGGAAAACCCGCAGTGGCTTCCGCCCCATATCGAATTAGCAGCAATCTATTACCAACTGAAACGTCCAGAGGATGGTGCCAAAGAAAAACAGATCATCCAGCAGCTCATGGCCGAAAAGCAGCGGCGCGGCCCGGCACCGGATACCGTCAGCCCGCTGACTCCTTTACCCTGAACACGCGGTCGGCGGCCACATTGCGCAGCCTTTGTACAATGCCTGAAGGCCAGCGAATCTCGACGTAATCGGCCTTGGCCTCCTTGCCGAGGCCGAAATGCACCGGGCCGTGGCTGGAGGAAGCATAGCCAACGCTCGTGGTCATGTGGTTCCACTGCACAACAGCCGAAGTCACAACCTTAATGACCGCCCCGATCCCATCGCGGTTGCTCTTGGTGCCTTCGAGCGCGATGTCCAGCCAGTGTCCGGCCCCCTCGGTTCGGTTCATCCAAATTTCTGCCGGTTGTAATAGAGCTGTCACCACCACATCAATTCGGCCGTCACCATCAAAGTCTCCAAAGGCACACCCGCGGTGTCGTTTGGGCGGAGCAGCGGTTAACCCCGCTTCCTCTGTCAGTGCCTGCCATTTGCGGCTTTTGTCTAGGTTACGAAAGACGGTGTTGTACTGCTCTATCTCCATGCCGGGTTTGTTCAGCATTTCGACGTGGCCGCGTGTTACGAACAGGTCCTTCCAGCCATCGTTATCGAAATCAAAGAGCCCAACCCCGTAGCCGCTCATAGGCAAACTAAGTTGCCCCATCCCGCTTTGATCGGTAACTTCCTCGAAGCGTTTCCCCTCCATGTCTTGAAAAATGTGGAACTGCTGCCTTTGCAACGCAGGGAAAACGATGTCCGGATAACCGTCATTATTGATGTCCCGGAAGTCCACCCCCATCCCTGAAATAAACTCTCCGTCTTCGATGAGCCCAACTCCCATTTCAAGCGCAACTTCTTCGAACATGTGTCCCGTGTGATGAAACAGGAAATTGAAATAGGTATCATTGGTGACAAATAGGTCGGGACGACCGTCCAGGTCGTAGTCAGCGATGCCGACGCCCATTCCCTTACCCACGTGCTGGCGAATCCCCCACTCCGCCGACACATCTTGGAACGTGCCGTCACCTTTGTTCAGAAAAAGCTGGCACGGCTGGCCCTTGTAATAATCGGGACTGCAGTAATCATAGGCGTTGGCAAAACCGCACAGAGGTTCTTTTGCGTAGTCCCACCGGAGGTAGTTAACCACGAACAGGTCGAGCAATCCGTCATTGTTGATGTCCACCCACGCGGCGGCGACAGACCAAAGCGGGCCATGCTCAGGATCGTTCCAACCATCCAAATGCGCCTTCACAGTCACGTCGCTAAACGTTCCGTCTCCATTGTTGCGGTAGAGCGCCCTTCCGTGAACCCCGGTGACAAACAGGTCGGGATAACCGTCATTGTCGTAATCGCCAACCGCCACCCCGTTGTCGTATCCTGTGCCGGCCAAACCGGCGTGGGCCGTCACATCCGTGAAAATTCCGTTCCCGTCGTTGCGAAACAGCCGATTGGAGTACTTTGGCGCGTCCTTCTTCAATGTCGCGATATCCGCTCCATTGGTGAAGAAGATGTCCTGGCGGCCATCTTGATTGTAGTCGAAGACCGCGACCCCACCGGCCATCGTCGCCGGAGCGTGCGGTGTCTTCACAGTCTCGTCTGTCTCCAACCGAAAGGGAACCGATTGCAGGGCAAATTGGATTGGAGAAGAATCCTTGGTTTGAATTTTACCTGCCAAGGCCGACACGGCCGGTTGCAGAAGGGGCGCAGCCAGAACAGTCAGGAAGTCCCTCCGTGTAGGTCTTTTTTTCGTGTTCCACTTTTTCCTGATAGTTTCCTTCATGGGTCAGCCACATCCGCATCTAAGTCCGTACGTGTTTCCCCTTGCTCGGCGCTTCACAACCTAACAAGGTTTGCGCCTTGATTCGCGATTTGGGTTAGTAAACTAAGCAGCATATCTTTGGTGCATGCCTCAAGAAGAGTCACACCCGAATAGTGATAGGCAGCTTCTCGTCAGCCACTTGTCTTTATGGGCAGGTCTCAGGAGAACCCGAAGTTTGAAGAAATGGCGGAGGCAGTTTGTTTAACTTTCGCGGCTAAATCCGGCACTATCTCCAGAGGGATCTGACTTACGGTTCCCGCCACACTTAGGGCCGCGATTACGGCCTTGTTGTAATCAAAAACAGGAGCTCCTACACAGCGCAGCCCTATTTCATCTTCTTCATCATCAAAGGAATAGCCTAACTCCCTTATACGTGCGAGTTCTTTCTCAAGGCCTCGGGCTGACACTATGGTCTGTTGGTTATGCTTTGCTAACACTTGGCCCCTGATTTGCTGATCAAATGAATCTTTTGGAAGAAAGGCGATCAATGCTTTTCCTACACCGGTACAGTTAACATCCATCCGACGACCGACCCACGTAGCCAGCTTGACCAGCCCCGGCGCCTCAATTTTATCGATAAGAACAGCCTCGCCTCTTTCCAGCACTGCCAAATGGACTGTGAGCCTGGTCTCTTGGGCCAGTCTCTGTAAGAACGGCCGCGCTACTTGGCGCAGGTCAAGGTTCTCCAATGCGCTTCGGCTAAGACTTACAAGTTTGAGTCCAAAACGGTAACGTCCCGTTTGTTTGTTTTTTTGCAAGTACCCGTTCTTCTCAAGAGCCGTGACGACAAGGAATGTGGAACTTTTCGGAAGGATGAGCGTTCGGCAGATTTCAGATAGCAACAGTCCACGTTGAGAGCGGGACAAGAGCTCAAAAATTCGAAGTGCGCGTTCGACCGAAGGTACGCCGGAACTTTTTGATGTGGCCACCGTACATGCTCTCAGAAAGTGTTCAATCTAATGAACCGCTCGCACCGAAACGTATCAGATGCGACTTGACAAGTCAAACGGTGGGGTGTAATTGTCCTGCAGCGGCTGCAAAAGATCACCACGGAGAATCAAGCAACCAGACGGGCGCAGGTCCTGGTGAGCTGCGCGCAAGGGTGTTTTGTAACGGCAAGACCGTAATGGAGTGCGGGCGGGCGCGTTTTCCCGTCAGCCATGCACCGAGGTGTCGGACGACGCCTCGAACGGGTCAATTTCCGATGCTGCCTCGTCAGTGTCGTACTTCCATTGGAGGGCCACTATTACTGAATATCCAAAGGCACGAACCATTAAACTAACATTCATTGCGGTCCTGCTCACGCTACTTTTTTGCACTAAGGGCTGGGGAGAAGTCGAGCCCCAGCCATTTCCTACGAAACCCTACCGGGTCCTGGTTGTGGTTGCAGAATGGGGCGACCCGAGCAGCATTCTAGTGGACCATGAAAAAGACAGCTTTCAGCCGATCGCAGCGCTGCTTAAAGCGTGGTCTGTACCCTTTGACATTTTGCGTCTGGACCAGCAGCACATCGATGCCTCTTATCTTTTTGACCGCTCTGGGGAGATTCGATACGGGTCAGTGGTTTGGCTTGCAGATTTGCCTTCATATAAGAACCAAGACCTAGCGGCACTCGCAGAAGCGGTGCACGCGGGAACGAGCCTGGTGGCAGTTAAGTCCCGATTTCTCGACCCAAACCTTGAGGCAATTTTGGGGGCTAAGTTTCGGGAGGTATATACAGCCACTGACCCGTTGCGAATTACAGAGCCGCAGTTCATCACCCGGCAACTGGCAACTGAAGGACTGAGTTCACTCAACACCAACTGGGACTTCGCTACCCGGTTCTGGATCGAACCGCAAGGCGCGAAGGTTCTCATCGATCAGGCGGGCCATCCCGTACTCACACTGAACGAGTTGGCGGGTGATGGCTCTGCGGTATGGCTGGGTGTTCCTGATCTCTCTTTGCTTCGAGATTCTCCCTATTGGAGAGAGATCTTCTTTCGCTCGCTCGTATGGAGCTTGGGATACCTGATTCAGCCCAATGTGGACTATTCCCATGCAATCGAGATTGAAATGGACGATTGGGGAACTGCTGACAAAGGGTTCCTGTCTTACTGGCATTACCTTGAGCCAAGTGAAGACACTTTACGCGAACATCTGATTGCTCCACTCGCAAAACACCATGTCACTCTCGCGGCCAACGTCATCACTGGCTACGCGGACAGAAGATCGAGACGGATCGTCTCACCGTGGGAACAAAAGTTCACCGATCCGTGGGGTCTTCACCAGGATTACGCCTCAACCCGAAGAGGACTTCTGGATGCCGTTGCCGCCGGTGTCCTGCAGATTGAGAGTCACGGATGGGACCACATGGATCCGGACATGGAATCTCCCCCTGGACCTTGGTGGACCAAGGACTTGAAAGGGGAGGCTTCCGCGGACGGCTGGTACTCAGAATTCGCTGATCACCGCCGCGGCACCGAAATTCCCGCCATTGTGCAGATATTCCATCTGGAGCAAGGAATCAAAGACATCGAAAAGGATTTCGGCCAAAGGCCTCTCGAACTCAGGCCCGGCAACGGTGGTTGGTCGAAGTCACAATTCAACAACACTGGTCTCCTGGCGGCTCGAGTGGGCTTCGGACTTTTCCATGCTGAACCGGATTTCTATTATTACCTGGACCACCATTTGGTTCTGGATATGACCGGAATCTCGCCCCATTTTACGACCGGATACGACCGCCTGAACACTCTGCAGGCCTCCTTAAGGCCCTTGCACCCTGATGGGCCCGTGATGGTAGTGTTTCACGATCGCGATATTTCACTCCGGCCGGACTTCGTGGAAACTTTCCTCGACGCTTTACCACCTGGGTACCACGCAATAAGCGCAAATCAATACATTGGGATCCTCCACGCCGGGATCGCTTCTTCGGGAACGGATAACGAATGGAAACTGACCTTTGACTATGAAAGCCCCTATTGTGCTTTCTTTGAAAAACACTCCTCCTCCTGGCGGTTGTGGCTGTCAGATCCCCTCAAGGAAAAGCTCGAGGCCCTGCACGACATACGACTGACCACGGATAAGGAGCCGGCAAAGCCGATCCAGCCGGAAGATTTATCTCGGCAACCGCTGGTGATAAACATTCCTGCAGGCCTTGGCAGGCACATTTGGAAGCTGAATGCTGCAAATTAGAGTGCTTGGTTGCATTCAACAAAGCAGTGGCATCTGATTGCTCTCAGGCGCTCGATTTGGCAGTCAAACTTTCTTAGAGAGGAAGCCAAACAGATGGCCGAAACAGTTTCAGGCTCCAATCTTGGAAAAGCTGATACAGAACCAGCCGCAGGCACGTCAACAGGAGGTGATAGCCGATTGGCGGCTCCTGCAAGAGAGCGCCTGATTTCTCTGGACGCCTTTCGCGGATTCATTATGCTCTGGCTCGCCGGAGGAGAAGCGGTTATTCGTTCGCTCCACACAGCCGGAAAGAACCCGCTCTTCAACTTGCTCGTATACGAATTCAATCATACGCCGTGGAAGGGTCTTCGATTTTACGATTGCATATGGCCATCCTTTATG
>JAJYJL010000229.1 GCA_021789565.1 Acidobacteriota bacterium | reverse complement strand
CCGTGATGGCTATAGCGGACACCGCCAAGTTCACCGTGAGCCGGCTGAAGAAAAGGGTATTTTAGGATGTGTCCGCTTTAGGAAATACCCTCAGTCACACATGGGCAGAGTGTCTCTTTCACGGCCTTCCACAACTACAATTTACCGTGGTTTGCCGACAGGAATCAGGTAAAGGGGCTGGTGGTCGCGAGGGAGCGAGAGCACCCTCTGCACTTCGCCATCGTGGAACGCTCCTATCGGTACCCCGCCAAGTCCCAGCGCAACAGCTTCCAGAAGCAGGTTTTGGGCAGCGTGCCCGGCCTCAAGGTGAACGTACCGTGGACTGCGCTCGGTCCCGTATTTCCGTACCGTCCGCTCGTACACAGCCGTCATCACAAAAACAGTTTCCGCCTCCTTGATCGCCTCCTGCTCCAGCGCAGCACGGCACAATGCGGGCCTCAAGTCCTCTGCGGAAACGCGGTCCAGGCGATGCAGGTCCGGTTTATAGTGGTAGAAGCCTGTGGACAAAACGACATAAATCTCCAGCGGGTACAACGCACCGGCTGATGGTGCCGTTCGATAGCCTTCGGAACTTGTAGTTCCCTGGGCCGCCCACAAGAGCTGCGAGAGTTGCCGCTCGCTCAATGGACCAGGGGCAAACTCGCGAGTGGAACGCCGCTGGGAAAGCGCTTCTTCAAGCGACACTACGCCACTTCGTGCCGGCCTGGGCAATTGAATCGTGGTTGGAGACTCAGTGTCGCGGTGCATATCGCTTCCTGCTGTGGACGCCATCAAACAGACCCACAGAAAAATTGCACGGACGTATTGAATGGTGATCCTACTCATGCCGGTTACCTCGCCGTCACGAGGAGCCAACGCCCTTCCTCCACTTTACCGAAAGTTTGAACCTGTGGGGCCAAAATCGCAGTGTGCGCAACATCACACGGTGACGTGATGCCGTCGATTGACTTGCTTTTAGAGCGGATATATTGTCGGTTTCAACTTAGCAACTCTGATTAACTCAGGAGGACACTCATGCCTCGCCATAAGTCACCCAACCGGAACGAAACGGGAAATTCTGCGCCGCAGGCAAACAGCCGCCGGGATTTTCTGAAAGGCGCTACAACCGTAGCTGCCGGCCTGATGATGCCGGGAGCGCTGAATGCCCAGGCATCCGATCCCCTCCCAACCATTAAGTTGGGACCGCACCGCGTATCGCGGCTGATTGTTGGCAGCAACCCCATCTTCGGGTATTCTCACTTCAACTACATCCTGGACCGGTTGATGCGCGAATATTTCACAGACGAGCGCATTGTTAAACTCATGCTGGATTGCGAGAAACATGGAATCAACACGTGGCAGGCAAGCTTTAACTACAACCTGAAGCGGCAATTCTCCAAGATTCGCGGGGCCGGCTGCAACATCCAGTTCATCTGCCTCGCCGCATCGTGGCACTACGACGAGAAGATGGGACGCACGCCGGAAGATGTTCTGGAAGGGACCATCAAGTGCGCGCAAGCCGCGATGGAGCTCAAACCGATTGGGATTGCTTTCCATGGCGGGGCAACGGACATTCTATTTCGTGCCGGAAAGATCGACCTGATCAAAACCTACATCGACAGAGTCCACGATATGGGAACATTGGCCGGCATCTCTACACACAATCCGAAGATTCTGGAAACGTTGCACGAAAAGGGTCTCGGAAATGACTTCTACATGGCAGGCTTGCAATATCTGACTCGCCACCCTGAGGAGTGGATGCAGGAAATCGGCGCGCATCCTCTCGACGAAGGATGGATCGACTCCGACCCTCCACGGATGGCTGCGGCCGTTCGCAAGGTGGACAAGCCAACGCTGGTTTACAAGGTCCTGGCGGCTGGCCGCAAGTGCCGGTCTGAAGATCAGAAGCGCCAAGCTATTGAATGGGCATACAAGAACATCAAACCCATCGATGCCACAATCATCGGCCTGTTCCCGAAGTTCTCGGACCAGGTTACAGAAACCGCCCGGATGGTGCGCGAGGTGCTGGCGTAAGCGCAGCTACTCCTCATCCCTCGTCTCGGTTTGCGGCAGTGGTTGCGGCCTGAGCCAAAGCTCCGGATGGTTCGATTTTCGCAACTGACTATTGAGCCCGGGCAACTCGGTGGCTTTGATTTCATCCCACTGCTTCATGACACTGTCAAAGTTGCGCTCAAGCGTCTCAACGGCTGAAGCCTGCGCCTCAGTTGGGGTGGCATCAACATCTTCCACCAGCCCATAAAGTGAAGCGGTCTGCCCGGTGACACTTTCGAGTGTGGGCCTGGCAGGAGCAGACTTTTCTGAGGACTCAGGCGCGCTCAGCACATCAGAAACTTTCTTCTTGAGGGCGGCAACTGGCGCTGCCATCGGTGCGTTGGCCCGTTTTGACAACTTCGCCAGGTCGGCGTCGAGTGCCCGCGCCTCGGCGATGGCCGTGTAACTGGTGTCCATCATCGAAACCAGGCGCATCTCCATTTGAAACGCCTGCTCCAGTCCCGACAACGGCGTTCTTACGCGCGGGTCCATTTTGACCGTAAGTGGAGCGCTGTAACTGTGGCCGTCCACTGTGAGGCGCACGGTGTATTTACCGGGCAGGACAGGGGGGCCCTGCGGAGTTCGGGGCGTATCATGCGGGACGGCTGAAATCGGATAGGAGAAGTGCTCGGACTTTGGTGGCGCGTAACGCAGGTCCCAGACCCAGCGGTGCATTCCTGCTGCAGTGGAAAGGACCCGTGGTTTCCTAAGCCAGAATAGGGGAATGAAAACTTCCTTAAGCTGGCCCTCGTTCAGTCCCGGCCTGTCCGTGCTGGAATAGCGGCGAACAAGCCTGCCGGCGGAGTCGAGGATCTCAAGTGTCACAGGGCCGCGCGCCCCCTGCTGCAGGTAGTAGTCAATAATAGCCCCGTTCGGAGGATTCTGCCCCATCGGTTCGTCCGGCGGCAGCGGAGTATCGGTATTAGTATCTCGCCGGACGCGGACAGCCGTGGCCGGCTTGAAAAGATCCGCGGTTGAATGCTCGAATTCAGCGTTGATCTGCCTTAGTGGCGTGATGTTATCCAGTATCCAGATGGAGCGCCCATGCGTGCCAACGATCAGGTCGTTGTCATGAATCCAGAGGTCACGCATGGAAGTGTGGGGCAGGTTCAGTTGCAAGCTTTGCCAGTGGTCTCCGTCATCAAACGATACCCATACGGCGCTTTCCGTGCCGGCGAAGAGCAACCCTTTGCGAATGGGGTCTTCCCGCACGGTGTCGACCGGAATGTTGTCAGGCAAGCCGGTGGTGATGAGCTTCCAGGTTTTGCCGCCGTCATGCGTTCGGTAGATGTAAGGATGCATATCGTCAATGCGGAAGCCGCTGACCGCTGCATATGCCGTTTCGTTATCAAAATGTGACGCGGCCAGTTGCGTAACTTTCTTCCACGGCGTTATGCCGGGTGGCGTCACGTTCTTCCAATTCTTACCGCCATCGTTCGTGACCCAGATCAGGCCATCATCGGTTCCTGCCCAGACAGTGTCTACTTCCTGGAAGGACGGCGCAATCGCGTAAATCGCCCCGCGCACTTTGTGGGCGTAAGCGTCCTTTTCGGCGAGCGAACCCAGGCTTGCTGGAATTCCCGGATGCTCGCGCGTGAGGTCAGGGCTGATGACCTGCCAGGAACGACCACCGTTTGTTGTCTTGAACAGAACATTGGCAGCGTAATACATCAGGTGCGGGTCAACAGGAGAAAATATGACGGGTTCCGTGCGGTCCGTGCGATATTTGCCCTCCGTGACGGGAATTGGCGTCACGTTCTGCACTTGGCCGGTGTCCCAGTGGAATTTGGAGACCTTATTGCGGCCCGCACCGTAAATAATATTGGGGTCGATCGGGTCAGGCGCAACATAGCCATATTCGATGACACCCACAGGATGCCAGTCTCGGAAAGTGATGGCGCCGTCGTTTCCGCGGCTTGAAATGCACACCGAGCCGCTCTCCTGCTGAGCGCCGCAAACGCGGTACGGATACGTGTTGGTCGTGATCACGTGATAGAGTTGGGCCGTGGGCTGGTTATACCATGAGCTCCAGGTCCTTCCGCCGTTGACCGTGACCACGGCGCCTTGATCGGAAACCAGTAGAATGATGTTCGGATTGTCGGGATTGATCCAGATGTTCTGGTAATCATCGCCACCCGGAGCTCCTCGAATGGCCGTCCAGGTCTTTCCACCGTCGGTAGATCTCCAGGTTTCAATGCTTGTGGAGTAAACGACATCGGGGTTCTTGGGATCAACCTTTGGTACGGGTAGGTCGCCGCCACCGATCCGGAAAGCCGGACGAGGATCAGTGGTAGCGAGATGCCACGTTGCTCCGGCATCGTCCGAGCGGTAAATCCCCAGACCATTCCCCGTTTGATAATCGCCTTCCAGGTTTGATGCCACGGTTGCGTAAAGCCGGCTGGGCAGGCTGGGAGAGATCGCCACGTAAGCCTGATTCAGGTCCTTTGGCAAGCCTTTGGTTAGCTTGTGCCACGTGTTGCCACCGTCTGCTGACTTGAAGATTCCGCCGTCGTCACCACCGTACGAATTGTTGTCCTCCCAGGGCCCCTGGCGAGCTTCCCAGAGCATCGCGTACACAATGCTCGGGTTTGCCGGGTCAATAACCACATCATCGCCGCCGGTGTTCTCATTAACGTAGAGAACTTTTTTCCAGGTCATGCCGCCATCGGTCGAGCGGAAGATCCCACGTTGCGCGTTTGGGCCATAAGGGTGACCAAGTACCGCGGCAAACAGGCGATTTGGATCATGCGGGTCAACAGCAAGCGCGGGAATCTGCTGGCTCTCGCGCAGTCCAAGGTGCGTCCAGATCTCACCTGCGTCGGTTGACTTGTAAATTCCATCACCAACAGAGAGGTCCGGCCTCTGCAAGCCTTCACCGCTCGCCACATAAACGATTCTGGGGTCCGACGGAGCCACTGCTATGGCGCCGATCGACTGGGTGGGTTCCTTGTCGAAAATGGGTTGCCATGTGCGTCCGTAGTCCGTCGACTTCCAGACTCCACCGTCAACCTGCCCGATATAAAACACATTCGGCTCACCCGGCACTCCACAGGCTGCCCGGGTCCGGCCCCCCCGGAATGGACCGACCATACGCCAGCGCAACTCCTGGAACATGTTCTGCGGATATTGCTGCGCCTGGATCCCGAGCACGGGCAACAAGACAAATGCAGCGGCAGAGAATATAAAGATGAAATGACGCAAACGAATCATGCCAAACCTCTCGCATAGAATAAGCAAGGCTATGAGGGATGATTCGAACAGGTTATAGAATAAACCCCTTACATCCCCTGCCTGTTAAGCGAACTCCTTACTTTCTTTAAAGCTTTTCATCATCAGGTGGCAGTTGACAGGTCATTCGATAGATGGTGTTGCGGCTGATCCCCAGAATGTCCGCGGCCTGCGACTTGTTGTAGGCAGTCACCTTCAAAACATAGGCAAGGTAACGCCTGCCAAGCTCTTCGAGCGACGGCAATCCGGCAAATAGTGCCTCGATGCTTGTGTTGTCTTGACGACCGATACAAAGCTTGGAAGGCAGGTCCTGGAGCGTGATCACTCCGGAACGATTCAGTGCTGCAATCGACTCCAGCGTGTTCAGCAATTCACGCACATTGCCTGGCCATGCGTAAGCGACCATGGCGGAAAGCGCCTCAGGAGAAATGGTCAGCGTGCGCCCGGCTTCAGCGCCCAGCTTTTGCAAAAAATGGGTCACCAGCAAAGGAATATCTTCCGCGCGCTCCCGTAATGGCGGCAAATCGATCTCTATGACTCGAAGGCGGTAGAAAAGGTCTTCGCGGAATTTCCCTTCAGCCACCAGGCTCGCAAGGTTTCGGTTTGAAGCCGCGATCATGCGGACGTCAATCCGAACGGACTGGTTTGATCCCACCGGCCGCACTTCCTGCGCTTCCAGCGTGCGAAGCAGCTTGACCTGAAGGGCAGGACTCATCTCTGATACTTCATCGAGGAATACCGTACCGCCGTTGGCATCTTCAAAAATACCGAGCTTGTTTACGCTGGCGCCGGTAAAGGAGCCACGCACATGGCCGAAGAGTTCAGACTCCAGCAGGGATTCTGTAAACGCTCCACAATTAACAGCCATGAAACGCTGCCGGGCCCTCGGTCCGTTGGCATGTATGGCGCGCGCCACGAGTTCTTTGCCGGTTCCACTCTCACCAGTGATCAGCACAGTTGCTCGTGAATCAGCAACCATTCCAATCTTTTTGTAAACTTCAAGCATGGCGGGGCTGCGGCCCACCAAAGAAGATAGCGGAGCGGTTTCAGCAGCCGGAGGGACCTGGTTGCGCGTTTCCCGCACCAGGTTGCGGTTTTCAAGGGCCCGACAAACCCGGTTCAACACATCTTCAATCATGAATGGCTTGGAAAGATAATCGAACGCTCCCGCCTTGACCGCTTCAATGGCTGTTTCCATGGATCCAAAAGCCGTTATCAGAATGACTTCTGAGTCCGGTTGGATCGACTTGAACGCACGCAGCACATCCAAACCGTTCAGCTCCGGCCCCAGCCGTATGTCGCTAAGGATGACATCGAAGTGGGCCGTCTTGCCGGCCGCAAGGGCCTCCTGCGCACCGGAAGCCGCGATCACCTGGTAGCCCTCAGATTCCAGTACCTCAGAAAGCAGATCACGAGTGTCCCGATCATCATCTACTACAAGGATTTTTGCGTTTCGATTTCCCATAAAGTCCTGAAATGCCAGACTTCCACCCTACATCGGCTAAGCAGGAGATTCAACTTTGGAGATACGGGGCGTGCCGGCCTCCGCCTCAATCCGCTCACGGCAATCCAGGGGCAGAATGATAGTAAACCGCGTACCATGTCCGGGTTCGCTCTCCGCAGTTATGCTACCCTTGTGCTGACGAATAATCTGGTCAGAAATGGCAAGCCCCAGGCCGGCCCCGGTACCAAGCCTCTTGGTCGTAAACATCGGCTCAAAGATGCGCTTCAACGTCTCCTGCGCAATTCCGACGCCGGTATCCTCCATCTCAATCATTAATGCCTTTTCATGATCAGAAGCCGGAAAGCGGGTTCGGGTTGTAAGCGTTCCCCCAGTGGGCATTGCGTCCATGCTGTTGTTGATCAGGTTCAGAAACACCTGCTGGAGGTACCCCGGGTCGGCATAGACCTGGGGGCAGTCGCGAGCCCAGTCCATCACGACATGAATGTTCCGATGTTGAAGCGCAGGAGAAGAGAGCGTTAACGAGTCTTCCAGAAGCTGCGCGACGTCAACTTTCTCCAGCCGGAGATCAAACTGGCGGGTCCAGGAAAGCAATTGTTTGACGCTGCGCACAATACTGTCAATCTGGCGCTCGATAATTTCAAGCCGCCGTGCACCTGCGGCCCCACCCACTCCCTGCCGTGCCAGCAGTTGCACGTGACCGGAAATTGAATTTAATGGCGTCCCGATTTCGTGGGCAAGTCCTGCGGCCAGTTGCCCAGCAATAGCAAGACGCTCAGAACGCGCTAACGTCTTTTGTGTCTCAAACAACTCCTCGTTGATTCGCTTCAATTCTTCATTGCGGCGCGCAAGCTCGGCAGTAGCATCCTGGACCTTTTGCCCAAGCTCCGCGTTGAAGCTTTCTACGCGCGCCAGCATGCGGTTCAGGCGTTCAGCCAGTTGCCCGATCTCATCATGGCTTCTCACACGGGCACGCGCCTGCAGAGATTTGCCTTCAGCGGAATCCATCACCCGGATCATTTCCTTAACGGGCTTGCGAATGCCCTGGAGGAAAAAGACATGAATCACCAGCATCAGGAATGCCAGACCAGCAAGCGTCACCAGAAGGTTGCGAAGAACCAGTCGTTCGGTAATCACGCTCAGGTGCAGCTTCGAGACCTTGAGGTTGAGGCATGCAATCGATTGCCCGTCACGATGAATGGTTGTCCCCATAATCCAGTAATTTCCGTCGGGCGTATCAATGGTGATCTGGTCGGAGTCGTCTTGCTGGTAGTCGTTATAGTTCTGAATGTCCTGAGTGTGGTCAAGCTCCAGAACTTTCCCCTTGGGGTCAGTTGTGGCAACCAGTCGATGCTCAGGCACATGAGTAAAAACATCTGCCTGGGTAATGCTGGGGAAATCATGCTCCAGTTGCCGAAGCGCGCGCACCAGGACGGGTGGATTCTCAAGCGCGTGCTCATCCACAAGTTGCTGCGCAATGGATCGGGCCTGCGCCAGCGCCTTGCGATAGGTGTCCTCCTCCACCAGTTGGCGGGTGAGGAGCATGGCAATATAGGTCGAGACCGCAACGACGGAGATAACCGCCACCGCGATGATAAGGACGATTTTGCCCTGTAATCCAAGCCGGCGAAGCGTCATGTTGTTACGCATGCAGATTCTAACACCGAGCCGCCCTTCAAGGAAACATCCGCTGGAAAGAACTGGTAACATAATGTAAGCGGAAGGGTTATCGATCACAGGCTGAAGCCGGACCGAGGCAAGAGCATCGGTTCGCCGAAACTCCAGGGAACTTCGACATAAGCGAGGCCGCTATGGAAAACCACGAAATCGCCGCTGTCTTCGAAGAAATAGCCAACCTGATGAAGATTCTTCAGGATGACCCGAAATGGTCTTTCAAAGCCGCGGCCTACGATCGCGCAAAGCGCTCGCTCGAGGATTTCCACGAGCGTGCTGAAGACCTGGCCCGTGATCCCAGCCGCAAGCTGACAGAAATTCCGGGCGTCGGCGAAGACCTAGCCGGCAAGATCAAAGAATTAGTAGAAACAGGCAAATGCATTTATCACCAGGACCTGCTCAAGAAAGTCCCGCGAAGCCTGCTGCAGCTTCTTGAACTGCAGGGAGTGGGCCCGCAGAAAGTCCGCCTGTTTTACAGGGAACTCGGGGTCCAGACTGTCGAAGACCTTGAGAAAGCCGTGAAGGCCGGCCGGTTGCATGGCTTGCCCGGTGTGAGCGCCAAGACAGAAGAAAACATTCTGAAGGCGCTTGAGACTTTCGCGCGTTCTGCCGGGCGGTTTCGGCTGGACACCACCTATGAAACCGCAGAGGAACTGATCGCATACCTGAAAGAGTTGAAAGAAGTGGACGAGGTCACGCCCGCAGGTTCGTTGCGCAGAGGCCGTGAAACCGTAGGCGATCTCGACTTGCTGGTGATTGGAAGCGACCACGCAAAGGTTGCGGACCATT
>JAJYJL010000228.1 GCA_021789565.1 Acidobacteriota bacterium | reverse complement strand
CGGTTGCTCTATGCATGAAGCACTCCTTGTCCCCATTTGACGCCCTGCCGCGGTCAAAGCCTGTTGGACAGCAACAGACTGGAAGCGGTCGTTTGGCTTGGCCACAGAGGGTTAAGAATTAGCTATGGTGCAAGCGAGAGTATGATCCTCTCTCGATAGCATGTCTGGTCTATGTTTTCGTGGACAGACTCAATCCCGGACGCTATCATCGAGGACATGAAAAAACAGCAGGATGTCATACACTTAAGCGCGTCTGATCTTGTAGGCCACTTGAATTGCCGACACCTGACAGCGCTTGATCTGGGTGTCGCGCAGGGAACGCTAGCCAAACCAAAGCACTGGGACCCGCTGCTGGAGATTCTGCAAGAACGCGGCCGCCGTCATGAGGCGGAGTTCATTGATCATCTCCGAGATCAAGGATTCAGCGCCGTCGCGATCCCAGGCGTTGACATCACGCTGGATGCCGTCGCCAAAACGCACAAGGCTATGGTGGACGGTGCGCAGGTTGTCATCCAGGCAGCCCTGCAACATGGACGCTGGTCCGGTCGTGCGGATATCCTGAGGAAGATCGAAAAGCCGAGCGCGCTTGGTCCCTGGTCATACGAAATCATCGACGCGAAGCTCGCCCACGAGACTAAAGGCGGAACGGTGCTTCAGCTTTGCCTTTATGCCGATCTGCTTGAACAGGCGCAGGGCGTTGCCCCAGAGTATGTCTACGTGGTGGCGCCTTGGTCGGACTTCGAGCCACAGCAATTCCGGTACTTGGACTACGCCGCGTATTTCCGGATGGCGAAGCGAGTGACTGAATCGGCGGCTGACAAAAACGAAGGGCAAGACAAGTATCCCGACCCTAAAGAACACTGTGATGTCTGCCGTTGGCAGGAGCAATGCGAGCGCCGGCGGCGCGATGACGATCATTTGTGCCTGGTTGCCGGCGTTACGAAGAACCAGATCACCGAACTTCAGGCGAATGGGATTCGGACCGCAGCGGCGCTTGCCGCCATGCCAACGCCGATGCCCTGGAGACCGCTGCGCGGTTCACCAGTGTCGTATGAAAAGGCCCAAGAGCAGGCCCTCTTACAAATCCAGACCCGCGAGACGGGGGAACTTCACTACGAACTCCTACCTATTGTGCCGGAAACCGGACTATGTCTGCTGCCCCCACCTTCCGATGGCGATGTCTTTTTCGACATCGAAGGCGACCCGTTCGTAGGCGAGCACGGCCTTGAGTACCTCTTTGGTTACCGGTATCGCGACACGAATGGTGAACCCGTTTATGTGGCAGACTGGGCACTGGACAGAGAGGAAGAGAAAGCGATCTTCGAGCGCTTTATCGATTTCGTTACGACGCGCCGTCAGGAATATCCAGACCTGCACATCTACCATTACGCGCCTTACGAACCTGGGGCACTCAAACGCCTGATGGGCCGTTATGCAACGAGGGAGGACGAGATCGACAACCTGCTGCGAGGCAAGGCCTTCGTCGATCTTTACAGCGTCGTGCGTAATGCACTTCGGGCTGGCGTTGAGAGCTATTCGATCAAGAAACTGGAGCCGCTCTACGATTTTACCCGCGCAACCGAACTCAGGCAGGCCAACATCGCCCTCGCCAGCGTGCAAGCCGGTCTGGAACTGGCCGATGCTGCATCGATCAACGACGAGGACCGCGCCGTCGTCCAGGGCTACAACGCGGATGACTGCATCTCGGCCCACGCATTGCGCGACTGGCTGGAAAATCGCCGCACCGAGCTGATCGCATCCGGAACGGATGTGGCACGCCCCGCGCCGGGGCAGGAAGGCCCTAGCGAAAAACTTAGCGAAAGGCAGGAGGAGATCAAGCAGCTCATTGAGCAGCTTACACACGATGTGCCGGTCGATCCCGAGGAGCGCACCGCAGAACAGCAGGCGCGGTGGATACTCGCTCACCTGCTCAGCTGGCACCGCCGGGAGGACAAAGCAACCTGGTGGGAGTATTTCCGATTAGCAGGTCTAACGGCGGACGAACTGGTCAACGAGCGCGCAGCACTAGCCCTGCTCACGCTGGTCGGCACTGTCGTTCAAACCGGGACCGGCATCCCGACGCATCGCTACCGGTTCGAGCAGCAGGACACCGACTTGCGTGGCGACGAGGAGCTGAAAGCGGTGGGTGGTCAGAAGCTGGGAACGGCCGTTGCTGTATCGACGGACGACCGCACGATCGACATTAAAAAAACCAGGGCAACAGCTGACATTCATCCTGGTGCGGTATTCGCCCACACAATCTTCAACTCCAAGGAACAGGCGGCCGCGCTCTTCCGCCTCGGCCAGTATGTAGCCGAGCACGGAATTGAAGGCGATGGTGATTACCTCGCCGCTAGGGCCCTGTTACTAAACGAACCGCCACACCTCGGCAGCCACCCGATCCGCCTGGGCGGGGAATCCAGCCTGCACGCCGCGCTGCGCATCGCGGGCGCGCTGGAGGGAGGCGTGTTCCCCATTCAGGGGCCGCCGGGAACCGGCAAGTCCTACACTGGGGCGCGCATGATCTGCCGCCTGGTCGCTCAGGGCAAAAGAGTCGGGATCACGGCGAATAGCCATAAGGTGATTCGCAATCTTCTCGACAAAGTCTTGGAAGCCAGCGAAGAGTTGGGCGTGGATCTGCGGTGCATCCAAAAGGCCAAGGAACCAGAGCCAGGCAACGGTCGGCTCCTGTTTGCAAAGGACAATGGGGACGTATTCAGAGCACTGGCCAGCGGTCACTGCCAGGTTGCAGGCGCAACGCATTTTCTCTGGTCTCGTGCCGATGCGCATGATGTCCTTGATGTAGTTGTGGTGGACGAAGCTGCGCAAATGTCCCTTGCCAATGTTGTGGCTGTTGCGCAAAGCGCCCGGACCTTGATCCTGCTCGGTGATCCCCAACAGCTTGACCAGCCGACGCAGGGAACGCATCCAGACGGCACCGGCGTGTCCTCTCTGGAACATGTGCTGCAGGGGAATCACACGATCGCGGTCGACCGAGGACTGTTTCTTGAACAGACATGGCGGCTCCATCCCTCCATCTGCGCATTCAACTCGGAACTCTTCTATGACAGCAAACTGACCTCACACCAAGGCTGCGAGCTTCAGATCATCACGTCAGGCGGTCCGCTAAATGGAAGCGGACTGCGCTACCTGCCAGTGCATCACACAGGCAACCAGAGTTCGTCCATCGAGGAGGCGGAAGCCGTTGCGGGCCTTGTGAACAGGCTTCTGGCGGGCTCCCCGCGATGGACCGACCGCAACGGCACCGAAACTCCCCTGACGCTGGATGACATCGTCATTATCACACCATACAACGCACAGGTATTTGAGATTCGGCAGCGCCTGCCTGACGCGCGCGTCGGCACCGTAGACAAGTTCCAGGGTCAGGAAGCGCCAATCGCAATCTACTCAATGGCTACCTCCAGCTACACCGACGCCCCGCGCGGCATGGAATTTCTCTATAGCGCCAACCGCTTCAACGTTGCCATATCGCGCGCCAAGTGCCTGTCGGTTCTGGTTGCCTCGCCCAACGTCTTCGAGTCCGAATGCAAGACACCCCGACAAATGCAACTCGCCAACGCATTCTGCCGGTATCTGGAGTGCGCAAGTGCCACCATCTCTGCACCCATAGCTACGGTTGGAGCTTCTGCAAGGTACAGTTAATAAATAGAATGCTCTGTTATCAAGCTAGGAAACGGGTGGCTACAATTGATTGATTCTGTATTATCCCCAAGACTGGCCATCTTTATGCGCTGATTCACAATTAAGGGGGACCGTTAGGTATCCCGTTTGAATGATGGGTTGGACGAAGCCGCTACGCGGAGGATGCGGTGGCCGGTCTTGCCTGAAGGACGCGGACGCGTTGCGCCGTCAGGAAACGCACTGCGGAGCCAGTTAAATGCCTCCTCGATATTCAGGTTAAGACTCCCATAGGTCTTCTGCAGTAGGTTCTGGGGTAGAGCCCAATCCCATTTCGCCCGTTCGAGATTCTTCGCGCCGGAAAGCAGTTCGGGCAACGAAGGGGGTTCCTCAATACACGCGTCATATAGCACGCTCTCTATGTCTTCGCTCGTATTCCCTTTCTTCATCACTTCCAACCCGGGCCCAGCAATCCACGCAGTCATGCCTTGACGCGCAAGCAAACATGAAATCACCTCGTTTGCCGCATCCCCAAGCCAGGTGAACAGGAATACTTGCGAGCCCTGGTCCATAGTTACAGTCTTATCCAAGCTCAGGCGGGCGTACGCAGCACGGGATTCACGCAAGAATCGCTGCGCAGTCTCGTCGACAAATTTTACGTCGGAAGTAGTCGCCATCAGCTCGCGCATCCGCTGCCGAACACGGGTATGGACGCGTCCTGCGCCCCCAGAGAATGTTGGCGGTACTCCGCCCTTCGTGCGTACGACGTAGATAGTCTTTTCGTCGGAATTGACCTCCTCGACTAGCCATGTGCGTCCGCCAAACAGGATGTGCTGCCCCACATGCATCATCTGCGAAACGGGCAGCGAACCAAGAGGCTTTCCACCCGCGACGATTCGAAATTCCTCGTCACTCGCAAACGCAGCGTAGAAGCTGTAGTGATTTACCAACCTCTCCCCAAGCTGCCCATGCAGCAGCAGGCCGGACGAATCCTGGGTCAGGAGATCCTTTTGGCCAAGGTGTCGTAGGAGATCTTTAAAGTCGTCCGGTGTAAGACCGGCAAATGGTGCACCAGGCGTTACAAACAAGGCGAAGAGCTGCGACGCCGTAGTACCACCGTTTTGGGAGATGAACGATAAAATCTGTTGGATAAGCGTCGAGAGGTGTGTCCCCGCTGCCATCGGTGGCTCAACCCATTGCTCCAGCAGAAGGGAAATCATTGCGACCATCTGCACGGTCTCAAGTCTCAGATGCGCCGCGAGTTCCGATTTGCTCGTAATCGCGTTTTCTATGCAATAGCCCCGTAGGATTGCCGGCTCGCCCTTGCGTCGGCCAGAACGACCAAGTCTCTGCCGAAGGCTTGCCACCGAAGGCGGCGGACCAATCTGCGCCACACTCTTGACAGCCCCGATGTCGATGCCAAGCTCGAGCGTATTTGTGCAAATCGCGGTGGCAGGATGTTCGTGCTGCTTGAGCGCGGCCTCGGTATCGCTGCGCAATTCTTTCGAAAGGTTCCCGTGGTGGGGCCAAAACTCGTTGGGTACCTGTGCCTTTGCGCACATCTCGTTGAGGATGTGGGTATACCTCTCCACCTCGCGTCGACTATTCGGAAACACCAAGTTATTTGAGCCGCGTAGCAATTTGAAGAGGTGCGCGGCAATCTGAGCAGGTGTGATTGCTTCTGGCCCTTCGTCCTCTTCGGAATCGTTTGGCTCTGGTTGCCTTTCGACCGCCAGTTCCTCGTATCCTTTTACGAGAATCCTCAGCTCACCAGCCGCCGCGTGGGACTCAACCACCGCGACTTCTGCACCCTTCGTTGGTCGAAGAAAATCCGCCGCGAGCCGCATGTCTCCCAAGGTCGCTGATAGCCCGATGCGCGGAACAGTTCGTGCGATAACTTTCTCGACCCGGTGCAGAAGCGACTGCAACTGCTTGCCACGTTCACTTCCAATAAAGGCATGGAGCTCATCAACGACAAAGTATTGGGCGCTAGCGAATATCGCGCCAACAGATGTGCCTCGGTTACAAAGAAAGGCCTCCATAGACTCCGGTGTAATTAAAAGAACCCCCGTGGGCCGCTTTAGAAATTTTGCCTTGACGTTGGCCGCAATATCGCCATGCCATGGCCAGACCGGAATCTCGAGGTCCTCACAAAGCCTATCGAGTCGCCCAAACTGGTCGTTGATCAGCGCTTTAAGGGGACTGATGTAAACGATGAGCCCGTCTATAGGCTTCGACCCCAGCAGGTGAGTCAGCGCGGGCAAAAAAACCGCTTCGGTCTTTCCAGCAGCTGTTGCCGCCGCGACGATGACATCCCGCTTCGCTTCAACGATGAGGGGAATGGCCAATTCCTGGGCGTCGCGCAGCTCCGTCCACCCCTCAGCCCAAATGTATCGCTGAATGCGTTGGTCAAGTAGAGTAAAGGAGTTTGAGTCGGTCATCGGCGATCAAAGCTTGAAAGATGCCATTTCGTCGTCCGGCTCAACGGCGTGGTCACCCGTGCCACCAGTATCTGCCACCACTTCAATTGCTCCAAGCAAATCCTGCCACGCGGTTCCAGGGTTCTGATCGAGGACCGCCAGCAGGTTGATGAAGGCCGTTATCGTCGTCCTTGGTGTTCGAAAGTACGTATTGCCAATGCGCTTTGCGCAGTGCTCCATGAATTTGATGATGCCATCGTCCGGCACGACGTATTTTGTATCATCTCCGCCGGCGTATACAAAGCGAATCTTCTGAAGCAGGACGAAGAAATCCTCCGGGGTCAGGCTCGAAAGTGGAATGACTGGACCGCTAAAGTCGACAAGACCGTTTGTAGCAAAGGTGTTTTGAGCAAGACGGCTTTGAAGGGCTGGATAACTGTAGAGACCCCGGCGCGTATCGAGTAAAAATTCCGGGGTGCCCCCCAGCACAAAGCCAAGTCCAACGGCGGTACCTTGCAGGGAGTCGTTCAAAATTCGAAGAATCTGCTCGTAATTGGATTCCCGAGCCTGCTTGTTGGCAAGCTTGTAGAGGTTAACAAGTTCATCAAGGCAAACGAGCAGCCCGCTAAATCCAGCGAGCCGCACAAAGCGGGCGAGGAGCTTCAACTGGTCGTAGACGGAAGCGTCGTCGACGATAGTTCGAACGCCAAGCGCAAGGCGAGCGTCGGTTTTGGTTGAAAACTCCCCGCGCAGCCAGCGAACAGCGTCTGCCTTTAGCTGCTCGTTTCCCTCCTCATACCCACGGCAGTAGGAAGCAATCACATCCGCGAAGTCGTACCCGTTGACTAGCTCGGTAAGCTGATCTAATTTTTGACGCAAAATGGTTTCGGTCAGTTGGCCTTTTGTCTTGGCCTCAGCCTTGGCAAGGCCAATGAATCGCTCAACAATGCCGCCCAGGGCCCCACCTTCCGGCTTCGTTCGGGTCGCAACGTTGCGCATCAGCTCTGAATAAAGGGACCTAGCTTGTCCGCCGCTGGCATGCAGTCGTCGGTCCGGTGTGAGGTCCGCGTACGCGACGACGAGTTTCTTCTCAAGAGCTACGGCCCCCATAAGATTCAAGAAGAAGGTCTTGCCCGCCCCGTACTCGCCCGTGACAATCCGAAAAGCCGAGCCTCCATCGGCAACTTGCTCGATATCGGCTACGAGTGTTGCCACCTCACGATTGCGACCAACCTGGATGAGATGCTGTCCAACGCGCGGGACGACACCAGCACGCAGGGATTGGATTACCGAATCACGGTCTTTTTGGCGAATTGAAGAGCTCATATTTCAATTTTTTCCAGGGCTTCGCGGTTAACCTTAATAGGGTCGTCGTATTCGGTAAGAGCAACGTCCAGGTACTCGAAGGACGCTTCATTGACCTGCTCAAGCGCACCATCGAGCATCAGATCAAGGTCGGATGCAACGTCTAGTAATTCCTCTCGGCTCCATTGAGGCCGGGATAGCAGTACGCGAACAAATGCAGTGTGGGTATTGTCTAGGCCAAGCAGCCGCGTCTCGACTGCTGCATCTTCAGGTTCAGTCTCAGCCACGGAAGCTGGCTCCAACGCTTGCTCTTCCTTGAAGATGCTGGAAAGCAGAGCCGATACCTTTTCGCTGTCCTTCTGAAGAGCGGCGATACGAGCAGCATCAAGCGTAAACGCAGGCTGCCCTGCATCCGCACGACTCGCTGGCGCGTTCCCAGCTGCGGCCGAATGCACGTCGGTAAGAACCTGCTTTTGTTCGATACCCAAGATCTTGTAAACCTTCTCGAGCATTTGAATTTCGTCGCGCGAAACCGCACCGTCGGAGCCTACGAGCTTGGCGACAAACGTAGCGACCGTTTCCTTGGCTGAAGGTGCCAGAGGCTCCAATTTCCTCTTGCATACAGCAAGAGAGACAGGCTTAACCGCCAAAATGCGAAGGTGGGCGGAAAGCCGACGCAAGCCTTCCGGTTCCAAGTGCGTCCACAATCGGATTTGGCTTCTCAAGTAAGAGAGCTTGGCCTCAGGAACTTGACCGTTCGCGTAGGCCACCGCACATGAGATATCCATCGTCAGCAGCGCGGCTTGGTACTCGGGCGTCTTGCGATAGCTCCGTGCGCCTTGCTCGATGGCAAAAAGCACGACCTTCTCTTCCGGCTTGGGAGACTTAGCGCCAAATAAAACGTCGGGTTCCATGCCGATGTTCAAGGATTCGAGCGCCCGTACCAGACTCAGCACCTTTTCCTTTGTCGGGAAGGCTGTCGCCCCGAGGCCGGAGAGCAGATCCTGGAAGGCAAGCACCACAGTGCCTGAGCCCATGCGCGCCTTGAGTTCTTGAAAGGCCTTTTGAACGCCTTCGGGCCAGAGCGATACCGGCAATTGCAGCAGCCCCTCAAGGCTAGCCCTGAGGTCGGGGTTCTTGCCAACGAAGCGGCTATAGGCGTCGAGCTCCTTGCATACAGCGTCGACAAGGCTCTGGAGCTTTTTCTGTGGGCCTGTTAGGACAGTGACGTCAGGAACATCTCCGAACGTCATCTTGATTTCGGGAGTTCCCCGAAGGCCCGCCGAAGCGGGGTTGTACACAAGTTTCAACTGCGTCTTATTCTTCGGCAGCACAAAACCATCGCCGTAGGTCTGCAGATACCTTTCCACGAACAGCTTGTCAAACTCCTCTGCGCACCGCGATGCCGGCGTACGAAATCCAATTTCCGGAGCGCAGCGCGCCCAGGCCAAAGCCAGTCGCGGTGCAACCGCTACTCCGTCCGTAGCCACTTGGCCGAGAGCAATGCGAAGATGAAGTGGCAGTTCGTAGCCTCGAGTGAAGAGCGGAATAGGTTCGGCGTAGAGCTTGGACGGGTAATTTGCAAACTCGATGGTATTAAGCAGGTTGCTCGCATAGCTTCGAAAGGACCCCGACGTGGGCCCATAAACCTCGAGGAGCTCCCGAATCTCCTGGGCAATAGCTTGCAGATCCAGTTCGGCCGCCTTGTCGTTGCCTGCGTCAACGAGCGCTCGGCGCTCCAAGCCGTAAAAGAACAGAAAGACATATCCGATGTCTGCGCTCGGATTGCGGCGGCCGTCCGCCAACCAGTTCAAATAGGCCCGACGTGCGCTCGGAGTAAT
>JAJYJL010000227.1 GCA_021789565.1 Acidobacteriota bacterium | reverse complement strand
TGATTAACTCATTGAATCATTGACCCATTGAAACCCTCATCCGGCCAGCGGCCGTCAATGGGCTAATGATTCAATGAAGCAATGAGTCAATGGAGGAATGAAATAATGGCACAAATGACGTTTGCAACAACTCCGGGGTTTGTGGACCTTCCCGACTCGGTGCTCGAAGCCGACCAGCCGCTGACCGATTACGATTTGACCAAGATCAACAACAACGCGAAGTTCGCGGCGGTGCGGCCTGAAATCTTTTATGGATGGTACAAGAACGGCGAGACGGTGACGATTCCGGTGAGTCCTGTGGACGGCTATGTTTATGCCCGGCAGGAGCTGGAATACGAGGTGGGCGCCTGGTGTTCGCGGGCTCCGGCCAGCGGCGCGGCGACCAATGGCGCGTTGGCCAAGCCCGCCCGCGCGGCCGTAAACGCAGGCGCCGGAAGCCTGTTCCTGATGGACTTCTGGGTGGAGGAGAAGAACGAGGCGAGTCCCGGACTGGTCCACTGCGACGTCCACTACTGGGACAGCGGCACGGAAACACCGACGAGCGACGGGTTTATAAAGGTGCGGACCATCGCAACAAGATTGAGCGAATGAGTGATTGAAGGATTGACCGATTGACTGATTGGTTCAGTGGATCAGTTTTTAAATCTTTCAATCAAAAAATCAGCCAATGAGGAAATTATAAAATGGCAGTTGTGCGAACAGTTCTACCACGCAAGGGAATTATCGAGCCCCAGCACGGGGCGAATTACGAAACCGATCTGGACACCAACTGGCAGATTATTGACAGCCTGTTGCAGGATGCCAATGACGTGCAAACGGCCCTCCAGGCTGCTCCCACGGTGACGGCCTGGGTGTCGGACCGGGGCATCTCCGGGGTCGTCTCGGGATTTACTCTGGCAACTTCCGCGACGCTGGCGCCGGGGCTTTCCGTGGGAGCTCTTTACGCCCAGGGACTGCGGTACGCGCCAGGCTCGGCCCCGGCGCTGGCCGCCGCCCCGGCGAGCTCCACCAGCTATCTTTTTTATAATTCCACCGGCGGGTTCTATTACAACCTGACCGGCGCGGCCAGCACCCCCGGCGACGCCTTGATCGGTATCGTGGTGGCCAACGCTACTGCCGTCACTTCGGTGACTCAGGCCACGAAGATCTGGGGAAGTCTGACGGTTGCGCCCGGAGCGGCGGGGAATTTTACGGTGCCCCACCTGCTGGGCCGCGCGCCCGTGGGGGCCCTGATTCAAATGACCTCCAGCGGGGCCATCTGGTTCCAGTCATCGGCGATGTATGACGGTACAAATCTCTATCTGGTCGCGTCGGATCCGACAGTGACCGCAAAGGTGGTTATATGGTGAAGAGTGCGAATAGCGAATCGCGAGTTACAGGATTAGCGAATGGCGAATTGCGAATAGCGAATAGGGGACTGAAGTTCCTTTCCCTATTGGCTATTCGCTACTCACTATTCGCTGTCTTTGCCGTTGGCTACGCGCTACTCCCCGCCTTTTCCCAGCAGCCTCAGGCGCCCGCCGGAACGCCGTTGTATTCGGTGAACGCCAAGTACGTGAACGGCATGGCGCCGGGTTACTGGCCCACGGCGGGAACGGGTCTGGTCTTGAACCTGAGCGCGGGGACGGCGTATTGCGGCAATCCACCCGCGCCGGTCAGCTATCCCGGAGGTTCCCTGGCCTTGACTGCCAGCGCTACGAACTATATTTATCTGGACCCTGCGAACAACTGTGCTCCGGCGGCCGGCGCCTCATCCTTTTCGGCCGGTCAGATTCCCATCGCGAAGGTGGTGACAGGAGGATCGTCGATCACTTCGATTTCCGATGCCCGAACGTGGTTCCAGCCCCAGCCCTGCGTGACGGGCTCGGCAGGCGACCTGCACTGCTCATCGCTCGGCAGCAACCAGAATATTTCTCTCACCCCCAGCGGCAGCGGCGCCACCGTGATTACCGATCTTGTGGATAAAGGCGGCCAGGTTTACAACGTGAAGGCCTACGGCGCCATGGGTGACGGAACCACGAATGACAGTCCGGCGTTTCAGGCAGCCTATAACGCTGCCGTGGCGGCGGGAGGCGGCACGGTCTTTGTTCCCCCTCTCGGCGGCCCCGGCTGCTATCTGCTGAATACCGCGATCAATATGACCACCAATGGTACGCGGGTGACGATGGAAGGTTCCGGCGGGGTCGGCCCAGTCCAAAGCGGCTCTTCGGGCTTGATCTGCGCGAATACCGGAGGGGTACTTTTTGACATCACCAACTCGCATGATAAGACCTTCCGAAACCTGGACGTCACGGCCCAGAAAGCCGGACTCAGCAACCCAAGCACGGTAGGGATTTTTTCCGGACGAAATAGTTCAGGCCAGAGTGGGCAGTTTGAACACATTGAGAATTGTGTTTTTTCGATGCCCTTTCACTATAGCGGAACGAATTATTCATTCGGCGTTTACCTTTTCGGGGGCGAGATCACCTTTCTGTCAGATGACCTTCTTGAAGCCGATTATCCCCTGGTCGTTACGAGCACGAATAATTTCAACATCTCGAGCCCCTTCGTCTCTCTCGGCACGGGCACCTATTCCCAGACAGATGTGTCATTCAACAACATGGAACTGCTGACCTCCGGCCTCGGGCCTGCCGTGTATCTCTATGGTGTCAGCGACGTAAATCTATCCGGCCACAGTTGGAACTTCAGCCAGGCCAATCCGTATCCGTCGGGTCTTTATGGGTATGCAATCTATATCTATGATTCCCATGATATTCACATTCACGGGTGGCGCCAGGAGGGATTTCCCGGGTTCGCTCTGATCGAAAAGGGCCTGTACAACAGTCAAATCCAGGGAACGGACGCGCCGAGTCCATCCCCGACCACGCATGCCATTGAATTCAAGGACGCTTCATCGGAGGTCGCCGATGACGACTTCAGAATTTTTGATGAACTCTCTACATCGTCCAACTGGTACTACGACGCTACAGAAAATTCTCCCACAGGCGTGGCGGTGCTGGACGATGTGAATTTCTACTGCGGCAAGGAAAATAATTGCGTCAACATTCCGGTTGGCAACTACAGCACCGGGGCCACGACCTACTGGTCAAAGATTCGATGGTCAGGAGTGGGAACGAACTCAAGCCCTGCAATCCGTGTGGACAATGGCTCCTACCAATTGCCAGTGACGGGCGGCTTCAGCATTCCCACAGACCCGGTGGCGGCGAATAGCTGCACAACATTGTCATTGGTCAGCGCTGCGGGTTCGCCTGCCAATGCTTTCGTCCAAATCCGTCCCCAAACCTGGTACGGCCTGCTCATAACAGCCTCATGGGGGACCGGCGGGTTCTCCCCTGTGCTTTGTAACCCTACATCCTCATCCATCACTCCAGGCGCTGGAATCGGGGCAACTTTTAGAGTTGTTCAGTGAGCCGGGAGACGGCCGCGGCAAAGTTCGCAAACATCGCAGCAACAGCCAGCCTGGAGCGGCCGCAGCGATTTGCTCGAGGCATTTCCTCTTCCTGATGACGGGCAGGCCGAAGCCCTGGCTTAACAACCGGCATCCGTCGAAATCTGGCTGAAACTGAGCCCTTTTCCGAGGGGAAGATGAAACGGCTTGGGAGTTGTTTCGGGCACTTAGCCAGCAGCCGTGCCGCGCTTTTTATGGACGACATAGAGGGCCCGGCGGAGTTCATTTACGTCGATCCGCTGCCGGTAGTCCCGCACGAACCGGTCCACGGCGTGCCGGACGCCCTTGAACTGTTGTGAAGAGTAGTCGTCGAAAACCATCCAGCCTCCCGGCGAAAGTTTGGGGAAAAGTACGCTGGCGCAGTATTCCGCGCTCTCTTCCAGGTCACAGTCAATCAGCGCATAACAAAAAGGGCCGGGGACCCCTTCCAGGGTGTCCTGAAAGTAACCCTCGACGGGAATAATAATTCCATCGAGACCCAGCACCTTCAGTTTGCGCTGGACGTATTCGTAGCTTGTGGAAGTGAAGGCGTTGTTTGCCACCGTGGTCAGGCCGCGCTGCGTTTCCTTTTCGATTTCTGCGGGCCGGAAGCCTTCAAAGCTATCGCACGCGAATAGCCGTCTATTGACGCCGTGTTTGCGGAGCCACAGGGCCGTGATCACCGCAGAGCCGCAACGGGACGAACCACATTCGATGAGGTCGCCCGGCACCTTGACCACTTCTGGAAGGATTTCATTCAGGTCTTCGATCTCCGGGGGGCCCATATTGGTCTCGTAATTGACCAGCGCAGTCCGGTACAGGATGGGGGCACTCAGAAGGGCATGGTTAAGCAGCGGTGGGGGAATCAACCTTTTTAACCTTGACCTCCAACTGTTCGGCATCGCTATCGCTCCACGAAATGGCAAACTATTCCAGTTTCTGCGGAAGGGCCGGTCCCCGGGCGCATCAGCATTTTGAGCAAGCGATGCCCTGAGTGTATTCAGATGCTTAACAAGGCCCTAAGCCGCAAAACCAGTGGTCCGTTGGCCACACATCATTCTAAACCAGAATTCCTGCCACATTCTGTTCTGAATGGATTGCACTCTCGACGGAGTACCCAATTCACTTTGTTTCGCAGACGGCCTTCGCCGCCGCGCCGCGACCTCCATGCGTGAGGCCGTTAACGCTCTGATCCGGCGCTATGACACTCCGCCCCGGGGCCGGACGGCTGACCGGGTCGCTGGACATTTACCTTTCCGCGGTCGCCAACCGCACCAATGAGGTGATGAATATCCTCGCCTTGTGGGGCACGATTGCGATGCCCCTGCTGGTGGTCACCAGCTTCTATGGCATGAACATCAGCCTTCCGCTTGAGAAGGACCCGTATGCGCTGGTTCCGATTGGACTGCGGATGGTGGCTTCAACCATGGTGGTGTTCATCTATATTCGCCGGAAGCATTGGATGTAGAACCCACCCCCGCGTGACTCTCCCAAACGGATTCAAGCTTTCGAACTGAATTGACGATCAGCAAGTAAAGGGTCCAGAAAGCGTGCGCGTTTTCCGGCCTGGGATATTCTGGCCTGTAAAATTCCCGGCGGCGGGTGCTGCCGGTCTTCCTGCTGATCGGGGAGCTTTGCAGAGGAGTCCGATAAACATGGGGTCGAGCCTTAAAGCTTCAATGCGTCGCAGCACTCGCGTCCAGGTACGCATTCCGGTGATTGTTACGGGAACCTTGCCGGGCGGCGACTCCTTCTCCGAAGAGACTTATGTGATGACCGTCAGCAAGTTCGGGGCACGGCTGAAGTGCAGTCAACCTCTGGCCCCGGGCATGGAGATCCGGGTCAGGCCGAAGGCAGGGAACGAAGATGCGCTCTGCCAGGTGGTGTGGGTGGGAGGAAGGTCGGGCGCGTCCGGCGAAGTGGGCATCCAGTATGTGAAAGCCGCAAACCTCTTTGGCATCGCTTTCCCGGACTGATTCGAAGGTTGCGGCAACCGGGTGACGGGCAACCCCCGCGGCGAACTCCCTTCATATGTTCTGTAGATTATCAACCGAATCCGCATTAGAATCTCATCTGTGGCCGGAAATCCTAAAGCGGCGTATCCCATTCGTAACGTCCTTTCTTTGACAGCGCTCTTGCTCGGGCTTGCCGCGCTGGGAACGCCCCTCGGAGCTTTGGCCTTTCAGGGCCAGAACCCGCCGCAGGACATCTCATTTTCCGTCAACGGGACGATTACGGAAAAATCTCCCGGAAAGCTGACTGTGGACAGCGGCCAGAATATGCAGTTCACCGTCAAGTACGACTCCACAACCCAGATTCAGCATGAGGATGGCAGCCCCGCGAAGGACTCGGACCTTAGTGAAGGAACAAAAATTCTGGCCAAAGGCACGCTGACTGAGGCGGGTGACGTGATCGCAAAGACGATTACGATTGAAGCGGGGTCAAAGGGTCCGGCGAAGTGAGAATGAAGCTGAGCTACCGGGGAAGTTCCTCCCACAGGGCGAAAGGCTTGCCCTTTTTCTTCTCGAGCGCCTGGCGGTAGATAAAGCCGGCCGCCGCCACATCCCAAATCGCAATTCCGCACGACTTGAACACTGTGATCTGTTCGTCTGATTTTCGCCGGAGTTTGTCTCCGCTCACCACGTCTTTCAATTCCACCACGCCGTCCCAGCTTCGATTCGCTGCGGGAAGCCCCTGGATCAGGTCGCCTGCTTCTCCGCGTGCCTGCTCGCGGGAATCGACAGAAATGATCGCGGCCTGGCGCAGCACTGTTTCGTCCATTTCCCGGCGGTTGGCCATGTTCGCTCCAATGGCGTTGACGTGGGTTCCGGGGCGCAGCCACTCACCCTTGAGGACAGGTTGGGAGGAAGATGTTGCGGTGATCACGACGTCGCCAAAGCGCGCTGCTTCCTCAGCGGTTGCGGCGGGCTTGACGGGGCATTCCAGGACCTCCGTCATCTCCTTGGCGAATGCTGCGCGGCGGGCTTCATCCCTTGAGAAAATGCGGGCTTCCTGGATCTTGCGAACGCCCGCAACGGCTTCCAGTTGCGTGCGCGCCTGGCGCCCGGCGCCGATCAATCCCACTTTTGCAGCGTCCGGGCGCGCGAGATATTTTGTCGCCACACCGCTGGCCGCCCCGGTCCGGATGCGGCCCAGATGATCTGCCTCCATCACCGCAAGCATTTCGCCGGTCTTGGCGTCGAAGAGCAGCACCAGAAAGCGTGCCGCGCCGGAGGCGATGGTATAAATTTTCATGCCAGCGAGTTGCTCGTCCGCCAAAGCCGCCGCCATGTAATGCAGCGAGAAGCCAGGCTGGAAAAGCCGCTGGCGCGATTGGTTGACGGCCCTGCCGCTGTGTTGAGCCCCGAAACTGGCCTCGATGCGTTCGAGCGCCTGCTTCATTGGAAAAAGTTTTTGCACATCTTCTTCAGTCAGAAAAAGCGCCATGATTCCCCCCGGTGTTAGTAAAGCCAATGAAAGATTGCCCACGCTGCCAGCCCGGCGAGACGCACGCGGCTGAAGGCTAAGTGATTCGCGGCGCTCAGGCCAGGTAACCGTTCTGTCGCGCTGCGGAGGTGACCGGAAGATTCAGATGGTCAGCCCTATACGAAGACTCAATGATGTTCGCCATGTTAATGCGTTCGTGAGCATCCGGGACCGGACGACAGGGTCTCGTAGGAAACTCGTCGTAGGTTCTTCCCTGGAGCAAGCGCCCGGCGGCCGATTTTCTGACTCCGCCCCACTGTTTGAAGAAAAATGGGACGCCCGCCCACCGGCATTGATCTTTGATGGACAAAACCCAATCCTTTTTCATCGGGCGCGCTCCGGGGCCGCTTTCGCCACCCACAATCACCCAGTGAATGCCATCCAGGTTTATCTTTCCCAAATCCTCCAGCAAGGGCTCGACGGATAGAAAGCGGACCGCAGCCGGGGCCCGACGAAGATGATCAACTCGCGGAAGCCCGTATTTCCGGTTTTCGACGCTGACGCCCCACCAGATGTGAGGCTCCTTAGCCAAGGGCCGGAGTTTTGTCGAGAGAAGTTCGCGCAGGCGATCGGCACGCTTGGTGAGAACCTGAAAGGTGTGCCAGTTTGCGTGGGCCATCACGCGGGCGACCGCAACAATGTAAGCGTCGGAAACGCCTTCCTGAAACAGGTCGCTCATCGAATTTACAAAGACCATCTTCGGAGAACGCCAGCGCAAGGGCTCCCCCAATTTTTCCGGCACCAGGCGCAGATCAAAGCCCTGCTCATAAGGATGGCCCGTTACACCACGGAACCGCTCGGCGAAGGTCTCGGCGTAGCAGTGCTTGCAACCCGGGCTGATTTTGATGCACCCGCGGACCGGGTTCCAGGTCGCGTCCGTCCATTCGATTGAGGATTCAAGTGACATTGCTATTCTCCCCGCGTTTGATGCTTTCGTGAGATTTCCTTTTCAGATGCTTTCCGCTCTCAAGGAAAGAGTTCACGCTGGCCGTAAAGATTAATTCGAGTAATCTTGTGCCAGAAGTCGTTGCCCCTCGGATGTTTGCTTGCGAACAGCAGGTAATAGAGCAGGACGTTCGTGTCAGTTCTTACTGGAATCCAGTCGCTGTCTACCGCAAGATAACCCAACGTTCCCAGATTGGCCAAGTATTCCTTTGCTATCTCTGAGCATACCTGATCGAACGAAGTTAGCGACCGGTCGTAGCGAGCCTTCCATCTGTCGCTGCCCGTAAAGCGGCTGAGTGCATTCGTGTCCGTTTGGGTATATTGATGGAGATTCATGCGAATTCCCATGGCCTCGGGAAAGTTTATTATCAGGTCGATCTGCCGTCCTGTCGTTAGCTTCCGGACCGCCTCGAATGGAATCTGCGAAATCCCTGTGGGATCTAAGAAGGCTACTCCCAAGCCTTCCGAGGGAAGCTTCGCCTCTTCAATCTTATCGTTGCAGTCTCCGGGAATTAGCTGCAACCTTTCCAATTTATTCGGTGCTCGCGTTTTGGTCCTCTCATCAAGGGCATGGAAGCAGGCTGGTTCGGACTCAAAGAAGTAATAATTCTCGAAATCAAAATCAGTCAGGGCAATCAGTGGGGATCCGTCAAATTCCTTTTCTGATCCTCGAACACGGCACCGACCCGGCCCGGCGAACAAGTCGACGTAATACAACCTTCCGCCCCACTTGTTCTTCATGCCATTTGAAAAGATGTCGAGGTACCGGCGAAGATAATAGAGCTTTTCCTCCGCCCAAGCTCCGCTGCTGCGAACCGGCAGACCATCAGCGGCCGAAATTTCTTGTTCATTCATTTTACCTGCCAATTTTGGCTTCCTTCCCGGATTGCTGTGTTCCCTTACGAAACCGTTGATTTGTATATTCGCTTTTTATTCGCCTGGCGTCAAGCGATAAGTAGCATCTTCTTTGGATTCAGTAAAACCAATGAATGATTGCCCACGCCGCCAGGCCGACCGCAACGGCCGCGGCGATGCGCGGGAAAGCCGAGCGCAGGAAAGGTATTTTGTACAGGAAAGACGTCTGCCGCCATTTTTTGTTCTGCTCGTCCAGCACCGGCGGCACCAGTACCCACACCACTTCAAGGAACAGCCGCTCCGCAGCCCGTCCCAGCTCGGCACAGGCGGCTGAAGGCGTACCAATATAGCCCATACGATTTCCCAGTTGCAAAGGGTAGTTCTTACGCAGGGCGTCGATGAGCCTGAACTTGACTGCTGGAAGGGCGGCGTATCCCGGTTTCACCAGTTCCGGCCTGGCCTGAAGAACCAGTGACGTTTCCCACATGCCGGCGTGGGT
>JAJYJL010000226.1 GCA_021789565.1 Acidobacteriota bacterium | reverse complement strand
CGGCCTCCAGGCCACGGTGCAGATGTTGGATGAGATCAAGGCGCTGGGCTTCCTCTACGCCACGCGCGCGGGCATTTCGATCGGCATCGACGACATGGTGGTGCCGGGCGAGAAGGCCGGCCTGGTGAGGGAAGCCGAAAAGGAAGTGGTGGACGTCGAAAACCAGTACCAGGACGGCGCCATCACCCACGGCGAGCGCTACAACAAGATCATCGAGATCTGGAGCAAGGTGACCGAGCGCGTCTCGGAAGAAATGTTCCAGGCGATGGAAGAGGACGACCGCACGGGCCGCTACCTCAACCCGATTTACATCATGGCCGACTCCGGCGCGCGCGGATCGAAACAGCAGATCCGCCAGCTTTCCGGCATGCGCGGCCTGATGGCCAAGCCTTCGGGCGAGATCATCGAGACCCCCATTACGGCCAACTTCCGCGAAGGCCTGAACGTGCTGCAGTACTTCATCTCCACGCACGGCGCCCGCAAAGGGCTGGCCGACACGGCTCTGAAGACGGCGGACTCCGGCTACCTCACCCGCCGCCTGGTCGATGTGGCGCAGGACGTCATCGTTTCCGAATTTGACTGCGGCACGGTGGACGGCCTCTACGTGGAATCGATTGTGGAAGCGGGCGAGGTTGTGGAGCCGCTGCGCGACCGCATCGTCGGCCGCGTCTCCCTCGAGCAGATCAAGGACTACGAGGGCAACGTGATCGTCGATCTCAACCAGGAAATCAACGAAGACCTGGCCGCCTCCATCCAGGCCGCCGGCATCGAGCGCGTCAAGATCCGCTCGGGCCTCACCTGCGAGTCGCGGCGCGGGGTCTGCATCCGCTGCTACGGCCGCAACCTGGCCACAGGACGCCTGGTGGAAATCGGCGAGGCCGTGGGCGTGGTGGCCGCGCAGTCCATCGGCGAGCCGGGAACCCAGCTCACCATGCGGACCTTCCACATCGGCGGCACCGCAAGCCGCATTTCCGAGCAGTCCAAGCTGGAGGCCAAGAACAGCGGCTTCCTCAAGTTCCAGACCCTCCAGACCGTGACCAATCGCGAAGGCCACTTTGTGGTGATGAACCGCAACGGCTCCATCGTGATTGCAGACGAAAAAGGCCGTGAGCGCGAGCGCTACTCGGTGGTTTACGGCGCCAAGATCCTTTTCGCCGACGGCGCGCCCGTCAAGATGGGCGACACCGTCGTGGAATGGGACCCTTACACGTTTTCCATCCTGACGGAAGTGAAGGGAGAGGTCCACTTCAAAGACCTGGAACCCGGCATCACCCTGCATGAGCAGGTGGACGAAGTGACCGGACTCTCGCAGCTCGTGGTGAAGGATTCTCCCGAGGAGAAATTCCAGCCCCAACTGATCATCCGACCCGAAGGCAAGAGTTCCTCGAAAGGCGCCAAGAAGTACCTGATGCCCTCCCGTGCCCACCTGATGGTCCAGGAAGGCGATACCGTTCAGGCGGGCGATGTGCTGGCCAAGATCCCGCGCGAAACCACCAAGACCAAGGACATCACCGGCGGCCTGCCGCGCGTGCAGGAACTGTTTGAAGCCCGCAAGCCGCATGAGCCGGCCGTGATCACCGAAATCGACGGCACCGTCCACTACGGCGACGTTCTCAAGGGCCAGCGCAAGGTGTTTGTGGTCCCCGAGCGCGGAGAAACCAAAGAGTACCTGCTGCCCCGGGGCGTTCACATCTCCGTGCAGGAGGGAGAACGCGTCAAGGCCGGTGAGCCGCTAATGGACGGCCCGCGCAATCCGCACGACATCCTGGCCGTGCTCGGCGAAAAGGAACTGCAAAAGTACCTGGTCGACGAAATCCAGGAAGTCTACCGGCTGCAGGGCGTCAACATCAACGACAAGCACATCGAGGTGATCGTCCGGCAGATGATGCGCTGGATCAAAGTGGAAGAACCCGGCGACACGGAATTCCTGCTCGACGAGCAGGTGGATAAGTTCCGCTTCCGCGACGAGAACGAGCGGGTCCTTGCGCAGGACGGCAAGCCCGCCACGGGCCGCTCGCTGCTTCTGGGCATCACCAAGGCGTCGCTGGCCACTGACTCGTTCATCTCCGCGGCCTCCTTCCAGGAAACCACGCGCGTGCTGACTGAAGCCTCCATCCGCGGCGCAGTTGACCATCTGCGCGGCCTCAAGGAAAACGTCATCATGGGCCGCCTGATCCCGGCTGGAACCGGCCTCGAGCGCTATCGCAACTTCCGCCTGCTCACGGAAACCGAGCCGCCCCAGCCCGAGCTCGAAATCGGCGAGGGTATACCCGAGGAGCCGCTTCCACCCTCACCGGGAATCGCGGCTGAACTGATGGATGACGACGAAGCCCGGCCAACCCAATAAGAACCAAAGGCCGGCTGGACGGACAGTTTAGGAGGGCGGGGCTTCGGCCCCGCCGCGCGAGGCCATGTTCTCGTAGTTCCCATTTTTCCGGGTGGACGGTCTGTGCCCCAGGCCGTCCACCCGGCAGGAAGAAAGAACTCCTGGCTGCCGGCCTCAACAACCTGACCGATGCGGTTCTCCTGCTTCAAATGCGGCCAACAGATTGACGTGCCGGAGCGCGTCATGACCCGCGACGCCTGCCCCAACTGCGACGCGGACCTGCACTGCTGCCGCAATTGCCGCTTCTACGATCCCGGAAAACACAATGAGTGCGCCGAAACCCAGGCCGAATGGGTCCGCGACAAGGAAGCGTCAAACTACTGCGACTATTTCCAGCCCAATCCCGTCCTGCTGGCCAGCAGCTCCGGCCCCGGCAAACAGGACGACGTCAAAAAGCGCTTCGATTCACTTTTCAGGAATTCCTGATAGGATTGCAAATTCAAGATTCCAGATTCAAGGCTGCTACGAAGGGTGAACCGTGAAATACGAGCGTTTCGAGCAGCTTCTGGTTTGGCAGGGAAGTATCGAACTGGTGGCGGAGGATTGGAAGTGGTCGAGAAAAAGGCCATCTTGACCCCTCGGAAAACAGCAAATCACTCGGCAGCTATTTCGCTAAATCAGCTTCCAAAGGCCAACCCTCAGACTGCAATACCGTTTTCCATTCAAAAGGGTAACATCCACATCGTCATAAACCTTGTCAAAGCGCGCTTTTGGCAGGTCGAGATATCGAAAGTCCTTTGCACCCTGCAGAACACCACCGAAGAAGCGTTCTTTCTCGCTCGTCCTGCTCGGCCCCCGGCTCGTTTCGATAGCAACGTGGGAGGCGATGACCAAACCGTAAATATCGCTATTGCGTGCCTGGAGCTTTACCCGAAATCCATAGTGGTTATCTGACTTGAACTTTCCTAACTGGCGCTGCAGGCCCTTCAGGGAACTCTTTGTCTCGTCATTGGCATTGAATTCCCAAGCCCTATGCCTCCTCTGAACGTACTTAGCCTCAACGAGTGTGCAGACTTCACAGGAGGCCTCGGAATCTTTCTTGGTTTTGCCAAGAGTGCCCCGCAAGACGACAATGTCGAATTTCTGCTCGCCCTTATTTCCGACATTTGTCATCGGATACCGACTCCCGTGTGACTCATGCCAGATGTGGTACGCAAACTCTTTGACAAGCATGTCCTCCATCCGACCGGCGAGTTGGAGAAAGGCAAATTTCAATGAGTTCTTCCTAACGTACTTCAGGAACGAATAGTAGGTTGGGCTGATTCCTCTTCGCATTGATTCCTCCCTAATTCGGGCCGGATCTCTCAGGCTTAGGCAAGCTCGAATCCGCCCGCCTTCTCAAAAGCCTCGGCTACCTGCAGCAGGCGCGCTTCATCAAAGTGCCTGGCGAAGATTTGCATACCAACGGGGAGTGGAGGTTCTCCAGCTAGCTTACCGCAGGGAACGCTGATCCCCGGGATGCCCGCCAGGCTCGCCGTAACAGTATAAATATCAGCAAGATACATTTGCAAGGGATCGTCCATCTTCTCGCCCAGCTTGAAGGGAGGAATGGGCGAAGTGGGAGCGACAATAACGTCAACGTCCTCAAAGGCTTCTACAAAATCCCGCGCAATCAGGGTTCGCACCCGCTGGGCTTTCAGGTAGTAGGCGTCATAGTAGCCGGAACTCAGCACGTAAGTTCCCAGCATGATGCGGCGCTTCACCTCCGGGCCGAACCCATGGTCGCGCGTCTTGCGGTACATGTCGCGCAGTCCCGAGTATTCCTTCGCCCGGTAACCGTAGCGCACGCCGTCATAGCGCGCCAGGTTGGAACTCGCTTCCGCCGTGCAGATGATGTAGTAGCAGGCAATAGCGTACTCGGTGTGCGGCAGGCGGATGGGCACAATTTCGCAGCCCAGTTTTTCCAGCAGGCCGATTCCCTTCTCGATGTTAGCGCGGATATCAGGATTCAGGCCTTCAAAGTATTCGTTCGGCACTCCGACTTTTACGCCGCGCACCTTGCCGTCAAGCGCCTTTTCGTAATCGCCCACGGGCACATCGGAGGAGGTGGAATCCAGCGAATCGCGTCCCGCAATCACCTTCAGCGTCCGCGCCACGTCGCGCACCGAACGCCCAAAGGGCCCCACATGGTCGAGCGAGGAGGCAAAGGCCACCAGGCCGTAGCGCGAAACCCGCCCATAAGTACCCATCATGCCCACCACGCCGCAGAAAGCCGCCGGCTGGCGGATGGAGCCTCCCGTATCCGATCCCAGCGAAACGGTAGCCAGGCTGGCCGCCACGGCCGCCGCAGAGCCGCCGCTGGAGCCGCCCGGAACGCGCGTCAGATCGTGCGGGTTGTGGGTGGGGAAAAAGCCGGAATTTTCCGTCGAGGAGCCCATGGCGAATTCATCGCAATTGGTTTTGCCCAGAATCACCGCCCCCGCCGCTTCCAGCCGCTCCACCGCCGTCGCGTCATAAGGAGCGACGAAGTTCTCCAGCACTTTTGAGGCGCAGGTGGTCTTGAGGCCGCGGGTCAGCAGAACGTCTTTCACGGCCACCGGCACTCCAGAAAGCGGCAGCAGCGGCTCACCGGCGGCAATCCGGCGGTCAACCGCCCGCGCCTGCTCCAGAGCTCTTTCCTCGCAGGTCGAGAGGAAGGCCCGGACGTTCGGATCGTCCTTGCGGATGCGCTCGATGTGCGCCTGCGCGATCTCCTGTGCGGACGCTTCCCTGCGCGCCAGCACGCCGTGAATTTCTTCGATGGTCAGTTGGGTCAGATTGTTCATGAGCGGTTCTTCAAGCAACTGAACAGGTGCCTCTGGAATGTCATCCTGAACGAAGCCCTGTCCCGTATGGGGCGGGGCGAAGCGAAGGATCTGCTTTGCCTCTTATCACGAAAAGGTGGCAGTTGCCTCAAAGCACCGTCCACGATGTTGCCTGCGGCGCCCGCGTTGCTGTGGCCACAGCCGAAGTCCAGCTATTCCTTCTCGATCACCTGCGGCACCTTGAAGCAGCCGCCGCCCGGCTCGGGAGCGTTCTGCAGCGCCTCTTCCTGGGTAAAGCACGCCTCGGCGTGGTCATTGCGCAGGGCCGGATTCTCGGCGGCGCCATGGGTCACCTGGGCCATCGGCTCCACGCCCGCCGTGTCCAACTGGTTCAGCTTCTGGACGTATTCCAGCACCGCGTCGAGCTGCGGACCGAACTTCTTCACTTCCTCTTCCGTTAGTTCCAAATGAGCGAGGTCCGCCACGTAGAGAACGTCTTTTTCGCTTAAAGCCATTGTTTTCTGCCGCCTGATTGATGGACCGAATGGTCCGCGCGCCCTCACACTTGATCGAAAGGGGCTGCCTGTCATGCTGATCCCGCAAAGCGGGAGAAGCATCTGCTTCATCCTCCGGGAAGCAGGCTTGCCCGCAGGGCGCAACAAACATGATATCAGTTGAACTGCAATTTGTCCGGCAGAGGCGCGGCCGTTATGGGTCCGGGAACACAGCAAACCTTCAACTTCCGGATCGCCGTCGAACCCAGGTAGCGATTGATCCGCGTCCGGATGTCATCCGAGATGCGGCGCATTTCGGCAGACCAGGCGAGGCAGTCGCATTCCAGGGTCAGCAATCCGTCATCAAAGGCCACCGGACGCGAGTGGCGCGCCATGGGCTTGCCGGCCACCAGTGGCCATAGCGGCGCCAGGATCTCCACGACGCGGGGATTATTACGCTGAACCTGCCCTTTGAAAAGGGCCGGGAGAATTTTGCTGATTTCTTCCATTGAAATCCCTGGCCTGGCTTTCCTGTGTCAGTTGAGGTGATCGAGTGTAGCACAACCGGCCGCCAAGTCAAACAACTTGTGAGCCTCCTCCGGCGGACCTTATAATAAGCCGCGTGATCCGCCTGATTCTGGCTTCCAACTCTCCCCGCCGCCGCGAATTGCTGCGCAATGCGGGCTTCGATTTCGACGTCCGACCCAGCGGAATCGAAGAAAATCGCCTGCCCGGCGAACCTGCGGAAGATTTTGCCCGCCGCCTGGCCCGGGACAAGGCTCTGGACGTGGCGCGGCGGTCAGACACCGGCAGCTTCGTCCTGGGCGCCGACACGGTGGTGGCCGTCAACGGTGAAATTCTGGAGAAACCCCTCGACGCCGCTGATGCCGCCCGCATGCTGCGCGCGCTCTCCGGGCGCACCCATCGCGTGATCACCGGGGTGTGCCTGGTCCGCGCGCCCGAAGCCATCCTGGCCTGGACGCACGAAACCACTTCCGTCACATTCAGCAAGCTGACCGAAGATGAAATCGGCAATTACGTCGCCAGCGGTGAACCTTTTGATAAGGCTGGCGGCTACGCCATCCAGGGCCTCGCTTCACGCTTCATTCCCCGCATAGAAGGCTGCTACTTCAACGTGGTCGGCCTGCCCATTCCTCTCGTACACGAGATGGTGAAGAATCTTCCCGGCAAGTAGCTGTTGACTCGCTTGAAAGGCATTAACACGGAGGTCACAGAGCCGTACCCCCAAACTCCTGCCGTAAGTGTCCAGGTTTCTCTGCACGGCCGCGGTCGGCTTAACCAAGGCACAGAGAACACAGAGAAACAATCCATGGCCAAACGATCGTGGGGTTCAGGGATGGTCGTGCTTCAGCAATGCCCGCGTTCATTCAAATCGACCCGTTGATAAACCGCCGTATCCCATCTCTCAACACGAGGACGTTGAAGTTAATCAGCAAGGCCAATTTGGAGCCTGAAAGCCTAAGATAGGACAAGACTTGTGCCTCGTGAATCGGTGCGAGCGCGTCAACAGACTTGACCTCGACCACAACCAAGCGTTCCACCAACAAGTCCATTCGATACCCACAATCCAGCTTGACCTCTTCGTAAATAAGTGGGACAACCTTCTGCTGCTCAACAATGAGTCCGCGCTTTTTAATTTCGTACGCCAGACATGACTCGTAGGCCGATTCGAGCAGCCCGGGGCCCAGCGTTCGGTGAACCTGGATCGCAGCGCCAATGATTGTCTCCGAAATCTTGTTCAATTGTTCCCGCCCGGTCATCTTGGAAATTTAACACAGAGGTCCCAGAGATAAACCAGAAAGATTTCGCTCCAAGGGTTTTCTCTGTGCTCTCTGTGCGCGGAAATGACTCAACACAGAGCACACAGAGAAAGATCACTCAGATTCCTCTTGTTCTGTTTTTCTCTGTGTTCTCTGTGCCGGGAAGAACGTCAGCACGGAGTTCACAGAGAGGACAAAACCATTTCATTCGGTGTCTGAGCAACTCTTCTCTGTGTCCTCTGTGTTAATGCTTTTTGAAACTCCCGTGCCGTCAGTGGCCTTAGAAAACAACAGGTGGACGGGCTCTTGCAAGCCACCTGATTAAAGAATAATCCGCTCGTCGCCCTGGCGGCGGGTGACGCGCTCGCGGTCGAGGTATTCGAGCAGCGGAATAGCGTACTTGCGGCTGAGCCCCGTCAGTTCCTTGAAGACGCCCACGTTCATGCGATCGCTCTTCGCCTTCTGCTGCGCCAGCAGTTCCCGCAACCCGGCCAGCGCCGCGGCGTGGAAAATCAGGTCTTCCGCCACTTTCACCAGAACTTTTTCTTTCAGCAGCAATTGCAGAATTTTCGCGGCCCTCGCGCGGTCGATTTTCAGCCCTGCCAGCACCTCGCCCGCCGCCGGAACGGCCAGCCCGGCGCTCTCAAACGCCTGCACCATCTGGTCGCGGGCCGCCTTTTCCTGCGCGTCGAGATTCACCGTGCGCCCCGCCTTCCGGACAGTTTCGCCGCTGGTCTCGATCTTTCCCGCCTTCTCCAACTGTCGCAGCACGGCGTTGAAAACCGCCGCTGAGGACGCCTGCTTTCGCCGCTCGCGAATCCGTCCCCGCAAATCTTCCCGGGCAATGCCGGCCACGAGCGGATTGCCGGCGTGAAAACTGTCAAGGTGTTTGATGACTTCACCCGCCAGGTGCAGAAAGTTTTCGATGTGGATGAATACGCTGGCAGGCTGGCCCAGACTGACCAGGCGCTTCCTGGCCACGAGCGACCGGCCCAGCCGATCAATCTCGCCCTCCGCCCGGCCCGTCCGCGCCGTCAGCATTTGCATCGAGGCTTCGCCCGCCTCGCGGACCAGCAGTTCCAGCCGCTCTTCGTCGCTACCCTTTTCGAGAACCGAGAGGAACTGCCCCACGGCCGGATCCAACAGCCGGTGCCGACCGGGCAAGTTGTCGAGCACCACCCCGCCGCCGACGGTGACCACCGGAGAAAACTGCCGCACGATGTAGCGGTCCTGCGGCAGGAAGAGCCCGGGATGCTCCAGCCGCAGTTGCACGTAACCCCGCATGCCGGGCGCAAATTCCCTGGCATCCAGCAGAACAACTTCCGCCACCGTTTCCGCCGTTCCGGAATGGAAATGCACCCGCGCGCGATTCTTCAGGGGCCGCGCCGAAGGCAGCAGCGTCAGAGCACAATCAACCCGCGAGGTGGCCTGGAAAATCCCGGGAGCGGCCAGCACCATGCCGCGGGCAATTTCGCTGGTTTCAACGCCAGCCAGGTTTAGGGCAGTCCGCTGCCCGGCCACGGCGATTTCCGCCGGCGCGTTGTGCACCTGGATGCCGCGCACCCGGGCCCGGCGGCCGTCGGGAAAGATTTCGGCTTCTTCGTCCTTGTGGATGCTCCCGGCAATCAGCGTTCCCGTCACCACCGTTCCAAAACCCTTCATCACAAACGCCCGGTCAATCGGCAGCCGAAAGGGCAGGCCGAGAGGCCGTGCCAGGATTCCCCCGGCAAGGCGTCGCAGTTCGTTGCGAATGTCCTCGAGGCCCTCGCCCGTTTTCGCGCTGGCCGCAATCACCGGAACGTTTTCAAGAAAG
>JAJYJL010000225.1 GCA_021789565.1 Acidobacteriota bacterium | reverse complement strand
CTCCTTTTGATCTTGCAGATGCAGTTGCGGCCCTACGTTGCGAGAAGTACCTACAGAACGGAAACGGCGCCGGCCGGAGCAATCTACTGAAAAGGTCCGTGCGAGCGGCCTATTATGCCGTTCGGCCTGTAATGCCGGTCTCCGTGCGCAAGCACCTTCAGCGGTACTCTTTGCGAGGCTGGGAGAAAAGGCCATTCCCGCGATGGCCCGTCGATACGAGCGTTGAGGCGATCCTCGAATTAGCAATGGCGCTTCAACTGCGTTCGCATAAAGAGATTCCCTTTATCTGGTTTTGGCCCGATGGCGCCCAGTCCTGCGCGCTGGTCACTCATGACGTAGAGACGGCCAAAGGCAGGGACTTCTGCGACCAACTGATGAATATTGACGATTCATACGGTATCAAGAGTTCTTTCCAGGTTGTTCCAGAGTGTCGTTATGCCGTCTCTCCCGCCTACCTCCGGAACGTCGTTGAACGTGGGTTCGAAATTGATGTGCATGATCTTAACCACGACGGGAACCTGTTCCGGGACTATGACGAATTCAAACGGCGTGCGGCTTCCATCAACATGTACGGAAAGGTATTCGAAACCAGAGGATTCCGTTCAGCCGTCCTCTATCGGAACGTCAATTGGTTTGACCTGCTTGATTTCGAATACGATATGTCAATCCCGAACGTTGCGCATCTCGATCCGCAGGGCGGGGGATGCTGCACGACGTTCCCCTATTTCATCGGAAAGATCCTGGAAATCCCGGTAACCATGACTCAGGATTATTCTCTGTTCAACATTTTGTGCGATTACAGCCTGAATCTCTGGGAAGCCCAGATGTCATTGATCCGCGAAAAGCATGGGCTGATGAGTTTTATTGTTCACCCGGACTATATCCTTGAGGAACGCGAGCAGCAAGTATACAGAAGCCTGCTCAGTCGCCTCTCTGAACTGCGAAGGGATGCCGGTGTGTGGATTACGCTGCCAGGCAAAGTTAACGAATGGTGGCGTCAACGGAGCCAGATGAGCCTGGTGAAGAACGGAAGCGGGTGGAAGATTGAAGGCCCCGGGAGGGTACGTGCCCGAATAGCGCATGCCGTTCTGGAAAACAACAAAGTCGCCTATGTACTCTGATTTCGCCTGATCACTCCTCTCCTCCTGCTGGCGGTGGCAGGATGGGACCGGCATTTGCGATTCATCAAAGAACGACTCGTCACCAGGCCGGGCGGACACGCCAGTTTCTCAAATGACCGGCATGCGTGGCACAGGTAAAGGTTCTTAAGCCCAGTAATCATTGGCGAGAGAAAGATGAACCCCGATCCTTCGGGGTCGGCCTCGAAAGCAAGACAGATAAGTCCCGCCAGCACATAATTGGTATCGAATGTTCAGCACATTTTGCAGGCGGGTTCGGGCCTGATCTCGTCTTGCGGGAATCATAACTCAGGCGCAACTTTTCACTTCCATGCACCTCAAGATCCCGCCACAAATCAATCAGGAAGAGTTGCATATCTGGTGGGCCAATCTGCGCGAGTTTGACCTTGCGGTCCCCGCGTTGTGGGCTGTACTGTCGCCCTGGGAGCAGGCACAGGCTGAACAATGTCCCTCTCCTCGTGCCAAAGAAAATTACATAATCCGCCGCGGAATGCTCCGCATGCTTTTGGCAAGCTACATCGGACAATCTCCCTCCGGTCTGAATTTCACGAACGGCCCGCACGGGAAGCCTGAACTTCAAACTCGCCCTGATGGAAACGGTGTTTACTTCAATCTATCCCATTCCGCGGATGTGGCCGTTTACGGCTTCACGGGTGCCTGCCCGATTGGGGTAGACGTGGAGTGTCTTCACCCGGTTCCACATTATGAACAATTAGCACGGGATTTTTTTTCTCCAAGCGAAGTGGAAGGCTTGATGTCGTTGCCGGCGGAATTTCGAGTCAAACGTTTTCTTGATCTTTGGACACGAATGGAGGCCCTTTCCAAGGCAGTGGGCGATGGTTTGGACGATGGGCCGAAGGCCGATCTCAGAACCCCAGCGTGGTCCGAAACATCGGGGCTGGCGGAATCATCCGAGGGCCTTAACGATTTCACAGGATGGTTCGTCCGGTCATTCTCGCCCGTGCCGGGCTATGTTGCCTCAGTCGCATTTCGAAATCCCCACCTAGACGTCATCTGCCGAGGCACTCCAGGTTTCTTTTCGGGGGATTTGTGCCCTGCCCGTTTAGCCATTCCGCAAAATTAAACTAGGATTTGACCAGCATGATCCCAAATGCTGTGTTGGCAGGACAAGCTTGCCTCAGTTAGTAGTTCTTGAATGTTTTCGGGCCCATCAACCGGCCAATCCAGATTGGCACAAGGCCGGTTGCCTGTTGATGTCTTCCGTCGGAGTTGAAGCAGTCCCTATAGGAGAATGACGAACATGGTTTCTACAACATTATTGACGCAGAGTGTTGACGCACACAGCGATATCCTGACGCGGTTCCACACGCGTGTGCAGGCTAGAACGGCACGAGTTGGAGTGGTGGGAATGGGTTACGTGGGGCTCCCCATCGCATTACTCTTTGCTAATAAAGGATTTCAGACGACGGGATTTGACATAGATCCCGCGAAGATAGATTCGCTCCGCCGTGGCAACTCTTACATTAAACATATCCCGGAGAGCGAAATCGCAGAGGGCGTCCGGCTTGGTCAATTCCACCCGACAACGGAGTTTGCAATGCTTCGCGAAATGGACGCGATTATTATCTGTGTTCCGACTCCTCTCGACGATCATCGAGAGCCCGACCTTTCCTATATCCGTGACACTGCGGAGTCCATCAGCCGCCACCTGCGCCGTGGGCAACTCGTAGTGCTTGAAAGCACCACTTATCCGGGGACCACCGAAGAGGTTGTCCTGCCGATCCTTGAAAAGTCCGGACTGCATTGCCCCGTGTCAGATTACTCTGCCAGCGCAGGCGCCCAATTGCTTCAGGAGGGCACAGATGCTGAATTCATGCTGGCCTTCTCTCCCGAGCGGGAGGATCCCGGCAACAAACAGTTCAAGACGTTTCAGGTACCCAAGGTGATCGGCGGCGTTAATGTAGCAAGCGTGCTGGCAACGCAGGCGCTCTATGAAACGGCCTTCGAGCGGACGGTCTTGGTGAGTTCGTCGCGGGCGGCGGAAATGACCAAGCTGCTCGAAAACATCTACCGGTCTGTAAACATCGCGCTGGTCAATGAGCTGAAGTTGCTGTGTCTGAGGATGGGCCTCGACATCTGGGAGATCATTGATGCGGCCAAGACGAAACCCTTTGGGTTCTCCGCGTTTTATCCGGGCCCGGGTTTGGGAGGGCACTGCATACCCATTGATCCTTTCTACCTGACCTGGAAGGCGCGCGAGTACGAATTCCCCACGCGGTTCATCGAACTGGCCGGAGAGATCAACGCCTCGATGCCGGAGCACGTTGTGGCATCGGTCGCGGATGCTCTCAATCATCGAAGGCAATGTCTGAATAATGCCCGGATCCTGGTTCTTGGGGTCGCATACAAGAAGAACGTTGACGACCTGCGGGAGTCTCCCTCGCTGGCAGTTATGGAACTCCTGCAAGCCCGTGGTGCTCGTGTTGACTATAATGATCCCTACTTTTCTCATCTGGGCCGGATGCGCCGGTACAATTTCCAGCTCGATTCGGTGGAACTCACTCCGGAAAACCTTTCCCGCTACGATGCGGTCGTCATTGCCACAGACCATTCCTCTTACGACTATGAGTTTGTGGCCCGTCACTCGCGTCTGGTGATTGACACTCGGTATGCGACGCGGGACATTACCGCGTATCCGGAGAAAATCGTCCGCTGCTGAGACACTGGTCTTTCAAAGTTTGAACCCGCGGTCAGGCGGACGGAGTGCCTTGTGCAAGTTCGTAAGGACTTGCACAGGGTCACTCCTGATGATGGCGAGTGTCCCAAAGGGGATATTTGCCGGGTAATTTCTAGTTCCGGAAGTGCTCAAGGCGATGTAGTAGCGGGGACAGGGCCATCCGGAGTGCTTTCTGTTCCATTCGGATCCACGGATGTGACCTCGTAATAGTACGTCGTGCTCCCCTGGACCGTCAGGTCGTCGAAGGATGTATCTGCGATTGGGGTTGACCCATTGAGCCGGCCAAAGGGACCAGTCGAAGAAAGCCCGCGGTACACGTCATAACCGGCAATCGTCACAGACGATGTGCTGGGGGCACTCCAGAGCAGATTGATGCTGTGGAACATGAAGCCTGACGGTAATGACGCAGATTGGCCGTCTGAGTTCGTAACGGTCACCTCCGCCCCACCGGATGCGTGTGCCGGCGTTCCCGCCGAGATCGTGGTGGAATTGATGAGAGTCACTGAGGTTGCTGCAAGTCCCCCAATGGTCACAGACACGCCTGACTGAAAACCCGCTCCGCTGATCGTCACCGCCGTTCCGCCGGCGGAAGGCCCCGAGATCGGAGACACGCTGCTGACGTTGAAAGTCGCCGTTATGTAAGTGAACCCCTTGGTGAGTGTTGAAGACTGGCCATCGGCTGTTGTTACTTGCACGCTGACGCTTCCAGCGGTGTGCGCCGGGATGGTGACGCTCAATTGCGACGAGCTGATGACCATGACATTGGTTGCTTGAGTCCCGCCAAAAATGACCGTTGGCGCCGTCTGCTGCGAGCCGGACGTAAAATTCGCGCCATTAATAGTGGTGACTGTTCCACCGGATGGGGGACCCGAGCTGGGCACGACGGACGTAATCGTTGGGGCCACGCTCTGCTGAGATGTGTTGGAGGCGGAGGGAGCAACAAATCCACCCCTGCAGGCAGTAAACATCACCGGAATGGCTGCTGCAAGCAGAGCGACAACGTACGCGAGAAGTCTTCGTTCGACCGCACCTGATTTCATTGTGTTTCTCCTCGGGAGGGCGAAGCCAAAGGGACGTCGCTGAACAGAAACTGAGGCGAGCCACCCCACACGCGGCGTGTGCGCGTATTCGTTTTCACTGGCTCGTGAGCTTCGTATTTCCCGTTAGATCCCTTTTCCAATTCGTCTTTGTTTTCTCCCCTGGGCCAGGCTGTCCATCACTCCCGTCAGGGTGACGGAACTGTAGTCTGTGCCTGGTTTGAGTACGCGCTTTCTAAGTTGCTGCTGTTAACGGCCGAGGTTACGTAGAAGTACGTCTGTCCGGCCTGTACGTTGTTGTCGCTGAATGACGTGCTGGAAACTAAACTGGAATTCAGACGGGTGTAGGGTCCTCCGGAAGTTGAACTCCGGTAGACGTTATAACCGGACACGCCGGATGAGCCATCCGTCCATGCAAGACCAACGGTGTGGAAGTAAGTAAACGCCGCCGAAAGGGTTCCGCTCTGTGAATTCGTATTGGTAACGACAATAGAGACCGTCCCGGCCGGGGAGCCGGGGGTGACCGCTTGAATTTGCGTCGAACTGACGATTGTTACAGACGTTGAAGAGACCGATCCGAACGTTACGCTCGCCCCGCTCTGAAATCCGCTTCCTGATATCGTTACAGTGGTCCCGCCCGTAACCGGACCCGTGTTGGGCGAAACGCTGGAAATCGCAGGCGCCGAAGTATAAGTGAAGGCAGACGGAAGCGAAGACGATTGAGTACTGAGGCCTGAAACAGTGATGGCGACCGTTCCCGAATTCTCCGGTGGCGTCATAGCCGCAATCTGCGTCGAACTGGAAACGGTGACAGCGGTTGATTGAACACTGCCGAATGAAACAGCCGCTCCTGTCTGGAAGCCTGTGCCTGTAATAGTGACGATCGTCCCGCCGGTGGTCGGGCCCTGAGATGGTGAAGCACCAGAGACCGTGAGGCTTGTCGAGCTAAGGTAGGTATATCCGGCTGTAAGTGTTGCCGACTGATTATGCGGGTTCTCGTTTACGGCCACACTGAAAATTCCCCTTGCGTGGGCAGGCGTGACAGTTTGCAGTTGGGTTGAACTGACCCATGTGACCGAGGGGGACGCAACTCCGCCGAACGTGACGGATGCCGACTGCGTAAACCCGGTGCCGGTTATGGTTACTGCAGTTCCGCCTGTGCCGGGCCCGCTGTTCGGCCCGACGCCGCTGATTGTCAGTTGTGTGCCTGAATGACCCCACTGCTTGCCGTTTGAAGCTCGGGCAAGAGTTTGAATGGAACAAACGAGGATTGGAATAAGAATAAGCGGAAGAAGGCTGTTTTTGCGCGGGTTCGCACCCGAGATACGCATTCTGAGTTCCCCTTTCTGACAAACACCCCTGGTTTGCGCATCGGGCATCCCCCCTCAAATGACTCAATGCTTTCTTTTTTGTCCTTATACTCTTGCCAGGCCCGTCCTCGGCCGCGCGGAGTAAAGGTTTCTTGTCTCAGCCCTCCCTGGCTGGTGCTATCAAGTTCGCTTTCGCACCGGCAATTTCAGCATCCACAGATCGATCGAATTTTCAGACGTGCACCCAGCAAGAACCTAAACTGAGGGCAGACTCACAACCTGTTGTGCAGGCTGCCTTACTGCCACTCATAGACTACTAAGGCGCACAACGGGCCAACAACTGTACAAAGGGCTAGAAGAGGGTCAGGTTGTCTGTAGGACAAACGGACAGGGTGTCCATTCCTGGGATGCCGGGAATTAGCGACTCTTGTTATAACCTCTTGTCGCGAAAAATGTTGTGAGCGACCCGGTGTGGGCCTTGACGTCAGGCGCCAGGACTGTCATGTCCATTGGCTTCCGCGTCTGTGGCCGCAGGAATTAGCCATCGGCTGTTTGAATCCAACCCTCTTGTTCCCAGCTGCGAGCCTCATTGGCTAAGATCCCTCAAACAACATTGCTGCATGCCTGCGATCTAAGCATTTCATTGGCTTGTAAAGTCGCGAGGCTTAGTATTAAACGTAGAAGCGGTGGCGTGCCGTTTGTAAGAGTTGGCGCCTGAAAATTTGAGTTTGCGGACGAAGTCACGACGCCGGCAGACAAGAATTTGCGAGGCTTGGCTATGGATCGGAGGGCGAATAGAAACAATCATCCCCTGGTCTGTCTGCTTTCCACTCACCCGTTGATCTTGGAGGAGTTCACCCGAAAGCTCGCCCAGGCGCACTTTACCGCGAAACCTTTTCGCCTGCGCCAGGTTTTTCTTGAGGATGTAAACCGGTTGGCGATCCCCACGGCGAAAGTCTATGTCGTGGATGGTCACGACCCATTCGCAGCGGTCCTGGTTGGCGCGCTGGTGACCCGCTTTCCCAGTTCCCGCGTTATTGTCCTCTCTGAAAAATTTACGGACTCCAATGCCTTCCCGCTGCTCGACCTTGGCGCCAAGGGCCTGCTTAATTATTCCGAAGCCTCACAGCACCTGCCGGAAGCGATCAACACGGTGGCCCAGGGTGGGTATTGGGTTGAACGGCACATCCTCTCCCGCTTTATGGATTGCGTCGTGCACAGCAGCCGGCGCCGTTTTGCGAAAGCAGGTCCGCGCCGCCTGAGTCCGCGAGAACGTGAAGTTTTGGACTGCCTGCTCGAAAATCTTTCGAACAAAGAGATTGCCAGAAAACTGAATATTTCTGAGCGCACGGCCAAATTCCACGTTTCAAATCTTCTGGCCAAATTCAACGTCCGGCGCCGTGCTGACCTCGTGATGTTCCAGTTCCGTGACCAGCGCGCCTGACGCTGCATGATCGCCCGGCGATTTCCGCAGCAACAAACCCGCCCGGGCTCCAGACCGTTCACCCGCCTTAACCAGCCGTTCTCGAACAGGACGTAGTCCGGCGTGGAAGCAATTTCCTGCGCCACCCCTTCCTCCCCTCCGGAAGAAATTCCCTCCTTCGTTTCTTCCCTGAATCAAATTTCAATTTCATTCTGACTCCACTTGTGCCGTCGTGTAGCCCCAGGCTGCTTTGGTGCATCAGTGTGCGTTGTCCGTGGCCTATTGCCGCCGGCGTGTTCTTCCAGCCGCAAAAATGAAAATAATGCTGGAAGTTGGGAAAGCTTTCGGGTTTAATCTGGCAGGGAAACATCACTTCCGGACGAAAGGCCTGGACCATGTTTGTTCCAACAACGTACGCGGTTACGCTTGCGATGATGATTCTCAGCATGGTGTGCTGGGGAAGCTGGGCGAATACTCAGAAGCTCTGCAAGAACTGGAGGTTTGAGCTTTTCTACTGGGACTACGTCTGGGGAATCCTTCTCATCGCGGTCCTCATGGGGTTCACGCTCGGCAACACCAGCCCCGGCAGTCCCGACAGTTTTATGGCCAACCTCGGCCGCGCGGACGTTCAACATCTTCTGCTGGCGTTTGTGGGCGGCATCATTTTTAACATTGCTAACATCCTGCTGGTAGCTGCGATTGCCATTGCCGGCCTGGCCGTGGCTTTTCCCATCGGCATTGGCCTGGCGCTGGTGATCGGGTCCGTTCTCAATTACATCATCACGCCCGCCGGGAACCCGGTCGCGCTGTTCGGTGGCATCGCGCTGGTTTGCGTGGCTATTGTGCTGGACGCCATGGCCTACCGCAGAATTTCGCAGGACCTGAAGGTTAGCACCAAGGGCATCCTTCTCAGCCTGCTTTGCGGCGTGGGTATCGGCCTTTTCTATCCCTTCATCGCCAAGGCGCTGAGGGGTGAGCATCACCTGGGCCCTTATACTGTCGCCTACGTCTTCGGCATCGGGATCCTGGTCTGCACGATCCCCTTCAATTACATCTTCATGCGAAGGCCCATTTCCGGCCCGCCGGTAGGGTTCGCAGATTATTTAAAAGGAAGCAAGTCGCTGCACTTCTGGGGAGTCCTGGGCGGAATGATCTGGGGCGTGGGGACCATTTCAAACTTTGTCGCTTCCTCTGTGCAGAGGGTCGGTCCGGCCACTTCTTACGCGCTGGGGCAGGGAGCCACCATGGTTTCGGCCATCTGGGGAGTATTTGTGTGGAAGGAATTTGCGCGCGCAGACCGCTCCGCCAAGCGGCTGCTGGTCCTGATGTTTGGCTTTTTTGTCGCGGGACTGTTGTGCGTTGCGCTCGCGCCCGTGCTCAAGTAGCGCGGGTCTCCGGCTGTGCGTTTCCCGTCGTTTCAACCGGGCAGGAGGTCAACACTTTCGATGCGACTAACGAGGCAATTGTGGACTTCGGGAACGATTATCGCCGTCTTTATCTGTGCTTTGACGGCGGCTCAGGCGTTTGCGCAGGAGGCCCCGCTGGCCCAAACGCCGCCCATGGGCTGGAATGACTGGTATCAATACAAATGCACCATCAGCGATGCCATTGTTCGCGCCAATGCCGACGCGCTGGTCAG
>JAJYJL010000224.1 GCA_021789565.1 Acidobacteriota bacterium | reverse complement strand
CCTCGCCTGCAGATTCCCGGTGAGGTAAGAAAACCCAGAATGCCGCGCCAGCCCGGATCTTGCGTGAAGACACAGGCGCACCACTCCGGGAAGAAAATCAGCAGACCAGACACGAAGGACATCTCATCCTGCCGGTTTTCATTTTTTTCTATCGGAGACTCTCTTTCGGAACGTTAGGGGGGCAGTTTCATCATTGCTGTCAACTCACTGTGCAGGTTGACGACCGGCATCGCTTGGGGATATGTTCTGGAGTTAATCTTTTTCACTGAAAATCTATCCCCAGACGCAGCCCGTACCCGGAGGATGTGACCGATGAAACTGCACCATGTGATTGAAGCCCAACAGTTTGACCTGCCGATGATCAACCACCTGTTTGAGGTCTCCGCGGAAATGGAAAAGCTTGTAGCGCGCGGCGGCACGGACGAATACCGCCACCGGCTGATGGCCACGCTTTTTTACGAGCCCTCCACGCGCACCCGGTTTTCTTTTGAAGCTGCCATGCACCGGCTAGGCGGAAGGGTGATTTCAACGGAAAACGCCGCGGAATTCTCCTCGGTGGCCAAAGGCGAAACGCTCGAGGATACCATCCGGATCATGAACGGCTACGTGGATGTGATCGTCCTTCGCCACAGCGAGGTTGGCACGGCGAAGCGCGCCGCGGCCGTCTCCCGTGTCCCTATCATCAATGCCGGAGATGGAGTGGGCCAGCACCCTACCCAGGCAATGTTGGACCTCTACACCATCCACAAGGAAATCGGCTCGATTGACGGCCTGAAGATCGCCATGGTGGGCGATCTGGCGCAGGGACGTACCGTCCGTTCGCTCGCCTACCTGCTGAGCAAGTTCAAGGACACCAAGATGTACTTTGTCGCGCCGCCGTTGCTGAAAATGAAGGAAGACATCCTGGAGCATTTGCGCGAGCGGGGATCGTGGTTTACCGAAGAAACCACCCTGGATCGCGTGCTTCCGGAGGTTGACGTGGTCTACCAGACGCGGGTACAGAAAGAGCGGTTTGGCGACCGGATCGCCGATTATGAAACTTGCCGTGGGATTTATATCATCAACCAGAATTCCCTCCGGCTCATGAAATCAAACGCCATCATCATGCATCCCCTTCCACGACTTGAGGAAATTGCCATGGAAGTGGACCAGGACCCCCGCGCGGCCTATTTTCGCGAGGCTCAGAACGGGCTTTTCGTCCGCATGGCCTTGCTGTCGGTCCTGTTGTCTCAGTAAGCTATTGAAAAATAAACTGGCCTCTACGATTCCAGGAAGCATCGACCAACCGGGAACGCTCGCCAGAGTGTGACTCGATTCTATGTACGCTGGTGGGATTAACTCCTAACAAAAAAGGACAGGGGTTCTTTGCACCGGAGGTAGTTATCCGGGCCTAGGACGGGATTTGTCCGTTTTATTTTCACCAATTTACAGTCACGATCCGGAGCGCGCGGCCAAGTTTGGAACTCAGGTACTAGTACTGCAGTACCCTTGTCCGACGGAGTAAACCTCCAGTACGCTTGGGTCAGTGAGGCACCCGCGCCATCACGGTAGACTGATCGGAGGCCAGCAAAAATGGGGATAGGCGAGAGAATCAAGGAACTGAGGGAACAGAAGCACCTGTCGCAAGGCGATATCGAGGAGAGAACGGGGCTGCTGCGTTGCTATATTTCGCGAGTTGAAAATGGCCATACGGTTCCTTCTCTGGAAACGCTGGAAAGGTTCGCCGGCGCGCTGGATGTTCCGCTCTACAAGCTCTTTTATTACGATGAAGAGTCGCCCGGCGAGTGTGACTATGAGGCGTCTGACGCAACGCTTGAACGGCTTGCTCAAGAGGCGGGCGCTGCAGGGGCAGAAGCAAGGTTCCTGTTGAAACTGAGGAGCCTGCAACCGCGGCTTTCACCAACCGACCGGGACGTTCTGCTGACTCTGGCCAAGAAGCTGGCCGAGCGGCCGGTAACGTCCGTCCGGTAACCAAAGGTCATAAGCCGGCGGTGGCGCCCGCCCTGCTTGCCCGGCACAGACGGGCCTTTCGCGTGTGAAGGCCCATAGTCCAGGGCCTCCCCGGGCCAGTTATCCTGCAGTTGTAATCATCAAATTTCCCTTCTAATCGCCTCCTGAAGCATTCCTGTTGTTCAGGCGGCGGAATTCCGTGTAAGCGGGAGTTCTGTCCCGTTTCAGAGTCCTTTCACAACCCTGCATCGTAAAAACTCATCCAATTGCCGTAAGATATTAAGAAGCAGGCATCCAGAAGGCATTCGAGAGGTATGGGAAGTCCACCGTGCTTAAACTGATGCTTCGACAACTCATGCACCATCCCGTCCGGATGTTGCTCTCCATGATCATGATCAGCGTCGCGCTGCTGCTCGGGCTGGTGATCAAGGGCCTGTCAACCGGCGTGATGCAGGAAAAGATCCGCCGCACGGAAGGGATCGGTGCGGACCTGATGATCCAACCGCCGCATTCTTCATATATTCTGGGCCTTGGCGAAAACGTGATGCCGGACGCACTGGCGGAGAAGATCACCGCGGTCAGCGGGGTTGCGGCCGCAACGCCGACCGCCACCAATGTCAGTTTTACGAACCGCCTTGAAGCTATCTTTGGCATTGACCTGCCCAGTTTTAATCGCGTGACGGGAGGATTCGACTACCTTCAGGGCGGCCCGTTCTCCGGTCCCTACACAACGCTTGTGGATGACATCTACGTCAAGACCCACAACGTGCATCTAGGCAGCAAGGTGAATATCCTGGACCATCAATTTACGGTTTGCGGGGTGGTTGAGCACGGAAAAGGCGCGCGCGTTTTTGTACCGCTCAAGACCCTGCAGGACCTGCTGGCGCCGGGAAAGTGCGCGGTCATCTTTGTGAAAGTCGCGCAGGGCGCTTCGGATGGGGCCGTTGAAAAAAACCTGCGCGAGTTTGCCGGCGGCGCGTTGAAGGATTACCAGATCACCCGCATGAGCGACCTTGCAACTCTTATTACGCCCTCGTCATTCCTGGGTTTGCAGCAGTTCCTGATGGTGATTGTGGCGTTTGCCGGGGTGATCAATTTTCTGGTGATCTTTCTGGCGCTCTACGTCCAGGTGCTGGGCCAGACGCGCGAACTGGGCATCCTGCGCGCGCTCGGGGCCAGCCGCCGCTACATGCTGAGGCTGTTCCTCGGCGAAGCCTGCCTGCTGTGCATGTTTGGCGGAGGGCTTTCGCTGATTTTGTATTTCCTGACTAAGACAATTGTCCTGTCAGTTTATCCAGCCCTTCATTTTCTTTTGCCCGCAGGATCAGTCCTGCGGGTGGGTGTGATTGCGCTGGCGAGCGCCGTGCTGGGCGGGGCCTACCCGGCCTACCGCGCCAGCGCCAGTGAGCCGATTGCAGCACTTGCTTATGAATGACATCAGCAGGATTGGCAATGACGCGGCGCGGACCATGATCGAGGCCCGCGCGCTGACCAAGATTTACGATGGCGCGACGGGCATTCCGCCTGCGGTGAACGGGCTGAATTTGATGATCCCGGCGGGCGAGTTTGTGGCCATCATGGGGCCTTCGGGCTCGGGCAAATCAACGCTGCTGTACCTGATAGCGGGGCTGGCGGAACCGACCGCCGGCGAGGTGCTGATTGACGGTGTTTCCATTTCGACGCTCGCTGATAAAGCACGCGCGCGCATGCGCAATACGCGGATCGGTTTTGTGTTCCAGCGTTTTAACCTGCTGGGTTTTCTTTCTGCACGGGACAACATTGAGGCCCCGCGTCTGATGGGATGGAAGCAACGCCGTGCTGCGAGGTCAATTGATGATCTTCTGGCAGCCGTGGGGTTGGAAAAGAAACGTCTTCGAAAGGTGAGCGAATTGTCCGCGGGCGAGCAGCAACGGGTGGCTATTGCGCGGGCGCTGATCAACGGTCCGGACATCCTGCTGGCCGATGAACCTGGATTCGCATAACGCCGAATCGGTGCTGGACCTGATCCTTCGCCTGAGAGCTGACCTGGGCCTGACCATTGTGATGGTGACCCACAATCCGGAGGTGGCGTTGCGCGCGGACCGGATTATCCAGATGAAGGATGGATGCGTGGAGCGCATGCTGATGACAGATGAAATTGATTCGTCGCCGGATTGGGCGCTAAGGCTTGCAGGGCGCCTTCCGCGCTGAGCCTTGCAGAATTGCCTGCCCAGCGCGAGGCTTCTGCAAGAAGCGGGTTTTTATATCGAACTTCATATTGGAGGTGCTTCCATGCGCCGAACCTTTGGCGCTCTGTTGGCGGTTCTTCTACTGCCATTATTTTCTCTTGCCGCGCCGCGCGTGAAGGTCAAGATTCACAAGTCGCAATTTGACCTTAACGATGCGCCGAACGTTGTGCTGATCACTTTTGACACCACGCGGGCCGACCATCTTTCCTGCTACGGGTACGTTCGCCGGACTTCGCCGACCATTGACAGCCTGGCGGCCCACGGGGTCCTTTTTGAGAACGCCTATACGGCCATTCCGCTGACCGGGCCGTCGCATATCTCGATGATGAGTTCTCTCTACCCGCAGCAGCACGGCGCCACCATCAACGGGATGCACATGTCTACGCATCCCCGGCCGCTCATGCTGGCGCAGATCCTCCACCACCTGGGTTACAAGACGGCGGCCTTTATCAGCGCCTGGCCGCTGAAGAAGGGGATCACCGGCCTGGGCCGGGGGTTTAACGTTTACAATGAGAATTTTTCATATCATTACAAAGTAGTTAACGCAGCCCGCTACGGCAACGAAGTGGGTGATGCGAGCCGCCGCTGGCTGGAAAAACACGGTCGCTCGAAATTTTTCCTTTGGGTCCACTATTTTGACCCCCACCATCCGTATAATCTGCACCCCGAATTTGCCAACCTTCCCAGGGAGAAGAACGCCAGAATCTTTCCAGTGCCCGCCTCTGAAGATGCAGACCGGGCCGCCAAAATTCGCGCCTATGACAGCGAGATTGCGTTTGACGACAACGACCTGGCCAAAACGCTCAAGCTGCTCGATGACCTGGGCGTGAGGGACAATACGCTGATCGTCTTCGTCGCCGACCATGGCGAAAACCTGGGCGAGGGTGGCATCTGGGGACATGGCGACCACATTTTTCAGCCGACCGTGCACATCCCCATGATCTATTCCTACCCCAAAGAAATTCCGCAGGGGGAAAGGATCGCAGCCAACGTCTCGACCGTTGACATCCTGCCCACGGTACTCAGTTACATTGGCCTGAATTTCAAGGTCCCGGGACAGGCCGGATACAGCCTGAAACCGATGATTAAGAGCGGAGGAAAAGATGTGACGCCGCAGCCAACGTTTTTCCTGACCTACGCCGAGCCGACATTGCTGCCTCCGCAGTGGGTGAGCATGTTCTGGACTTGGGCCGAAACAAAGCGGGATCCTTCATTGACGGGATTCGTGGAGGGCTCCACCAAAGTAATTTCTTCCGGGTCGAACGATTCGTTCAAAGTGTACCGGCTGGGCGACGCCTTTTCACAGGAAAAGCAGTTGTCTTCGAGCGATGTGAGTATCGCGAACCTCAGTGGATATAAGGAAGACCTGGATACCTGGTTCAAGCATACCAACCGGGGCCTTGAGCCACAGGGCCGCCTTTCGAAGCAGGATCTCGAAATGTTAAAAAGCCTTGGCTATTCGAACCCGTGAGCGGGGGCCTCAGCGACGCCACTTGTTCGGCGGCAGCGGCCTGCCGTTTGTGCACGGAAGTTGCCGAATCAGGACTGTGCAGCCAGCCGACTGCGGATTTCGTTTTCATAATCGGGAAAGTAGCGGCCGATCAGGGGCAGATCAAACTCCCGAAGAATCGACTCCTTGGGCTCGCGTTCCAGCAGGAATCGGAACGACTGCTCGATGAGCACTTCCTGCGGGACCTGCTTCCGGGTAAGCTTTTCGTAATATCGGGGACTCAAGGAAACAATGTGCGAAGTCTGGCTGGCGCCTTCAGTGATTGTGACATGAAACTGACCGGGACCGCCGGATTCAACACGAATAGTTGCGGGCATCGTAGTCCTCTCCATGTGGATGACGACGAACCCATTTTAACTATCGGCAAAGCAGGCGGCGGGATTTTTGGGACGCACTCATCCCCGGGCGCTTTGCTGAAAGCAGCAGATAAAGTGACTTGCTACCTTCCAGCCCCGAAACGGAATACTATTCCAACGGAAAAGCGCAGATTATTCTGGCTACCGCCAAAGACCTGCGGGCGGTAGTAGTCGGCCTGGAACAGGCGGATGCCAGACCTCGGCTGACTTTGACATCCATGCCGCCGCCAAAGGCCATGGCATAGGAACTGCCGGATGCCTTCAAGTTCTGGCCTTTCAGGTCCACGGAGGTCTACTCATAGCCGAAGAGGACGTGAACAACGGATGTTGCCGGGGGAAATTGATCTGCGTCCCAAGTCTGGGAAACGCTGCTCGCGGTTTGCGCGGCAACAGGGCTAGAATGAGAACGATATGGTTGTGGGAGAAAAAAAGCCCGCCACGGTGCTGATCGTTGCCGGCTCGGATTCGAGTGGCGGCGCCGGCATCCAGGCTGATCTGAAAACCGTCTCCGCTCTGGGCGTTTACGGAATGACCGCCATCACGGCCCTGACCGCACAAAACACAGAGGGCGTTTTCGGGATCCTGGAAACCGATCCGGAGTTTGTTGCGTTGCAGATGCAGGTGTGCTTTGAGGACCTGGGTTGCGATGCTGTCAAGACGGGCATGCTTGCAAATGCAGGAATCATTGCGGCCGTGGCGGACCAGATCCATCGTCATCCCGCGGTCCCTGTAGTGGTTGATCCGGTGATGATTTCAACGAGCGGAATACCTTTGCTCGATCCTCAGGCCATCGCAAGCCTGCAGCAGAAGCTATTGCCCCTGGCTGCGGTTGTTACGCCCAACCTGCACGAAGCCGGTGCGCTGATTGGACATCCGATCAGTGGTGTCGAGGAGATGAAAGATGCGGCGCGGACCATCCTTGCCTTCGGCTCAAAGAACGTGGTGGTCAAAGGAGGGCATCTGGCTGGCAGCGCGGTGGATCTGCTCTTCGACGGGCGGGAGTTTGTGGAGTTCCCGTCAGACAGGATCGCCGCCAGGGACAGCCACGGGACCGGATGCATCTTTGCCTCAGCGCTTGCGGCGGGGCTGGCAGAGGGAAAGACGGTCCGGGAAAGTACTGCTCTGGCAAAAGAGTTTGTGACGGCAGCCATCCGCGAAGGCTTGCCGCTTGGCCGTGGCAACGGCCCTGCCAACCCGATGCATTCGCAAAGAACCGGTTCGTAAATGTTTCGCGGAAACGGAGCTTGGTTCTATACTTGATGGAAGTGCTTGCCGGGACTGGGCGGCGCAGCAGTTCCAGTTGCTGTGAGAGAGCATGAAGGGCAAATCAAGGGTCCATTGCGTCCCGTTGGACCCGGACGCCGTAGGATATAACTGATGATGCGAAAACTTTTGCTGATGGTCTTGAGCCTGACCGGACTGTTTGATTCCGCATACCTCCTGTGGGAGTACACCTCGCCAGCGCACCCCATGGTGTGCATGGGAGGAGGGTGTGACGCCGTTCGTGCCAGCGCGTATTCGCACATGGGTGGTTTGCCAGTGCCCATCTTCGGCATCCTGATGTACGGGTCCCTGGTATTGCTGCTTTTCCTTTATCCTCTGCTTCCACCCTCGTACGCTCGCCAGGCGCAAAACGGCGTCCTGCTGATTTCAGGCGTGTCGTTTTTGTTTTCGATCTACCTGACCGGGCTCGAGGCCTTCGTTATTCATTCCTGGTGTGTATGGTGCGTGCTGTCTGCGCTGCTGGTCACTGCTATTTTCCTTATTTCTCTGATGGAACGCTCCCGGCTGCCGGAACCTCTGGGGCCCGCCGAGGCACTCGCCGCAGTGCAGCGGAATTTTGCCCTGATCCTGTTCGGCTTTGTTCTGGGAGTTCCGGCATTTGTCCTGCTGACCCAGCACGGAAGTTTGCCTCCCGTAAAAACGCCAACCCATCAGGTGGTCGAGACCCACATGGTCCGTCCCGACACGCATTTTTTTGGAGATCCGAACGCCAGGGTAACCGTGGTTGAATTTGGAGACTTCAAATGCCCGGCTTGCCGCCAGGCGGAAGCCACCGCCAAGAAGATCCGCGAAAAGTTCGGCAACCAGATTCGTTTTGCGTTCCGGGAGTTTCCGCTTGTTAACGTCCATGCGGATTCTGAGAAAGCAGCGGAGGCCGCCGAATGCGCCAGCCAGCAGGGAAAATTCTGGCAGGCTGTAGACATGTTCTACGAACACCAGGGAGACCTGACTCTGCCGGCCATCAACCAATACGCAGGGGAAATGGGGCTTGATTCCCAGAAGTTCGTAGCCTGCCTCCAGCAGGGTCAGATGGCCGGGCGCGTGACCCAGGATATGGCCGACGGCCAGGCGCTGGGGGTGCACGCAACACCGACCTTTTTTATTGACGGCCGCCCGTTTGTGGGGCCTATCCCTTATGAACAGTTTGAGCAACTGGTCCAGAACGATCTGAACCAGGGCGGCACGGAGCAGGCCGCTCCCGGCGGCAGTTCGAAACCTGACGGACAGCCTGGGTCCTCACCGGCAACCAAGACCAAAGCCGGCAAGAAAGCCGCCGCCAACCAGCCGGCAGCAGGCCCTTCAAATGATACGATGCAGGTCCTGGGCGGGTCCAATCTCCTCGCCGGCCTCCAGAATTCTGCCGCTGCCTGCAGTGAGGAAGAAGCAAAGAAGCGCCAGCCGAAAATGATCGATACTTTACAGGCTAAGAAGTTTTATGGCGTACACTCGCTGGCCCTTTTCGTGGACGTGCGGACCCCCAAAGAGTTCCAGTCGGGCCACATCCCCGGCGCGCTTAACATCCCCATTAATTCTTTCGAACAGGAATGCAAGCAACTGCCGAAGGACAAGGCGATCGTGCTCTATGAAGGCGGCCAGACGTCGGGCGACATCTGCGCCTTCAGCCGGTCCGCCGGGCGCGTCCTGCTTTCGCAGGGTTACGTCTATGACGAGGTTAACGTCTATCGAGACGGCCTGGCGGGCTGGACAAAAGCAGGACTTCCCATCATGCGTTAACTTCCTCGACCCTCACGCAGCTGAATACGAGTGAGCAAAGGCTGGCGCTCTTCAGCGGGTCCGCTTTTAGCCCGGCTTTCGCTTCGGTCTCTGTTTCCGGGTCCGGAAATCTTCCCCCTGCCTGCCTGACCCTCAAGCTTTGGCTTGCCCAGCTAAAGATGCCGAGGTAGCGGCTGCTTTCTTC
>JAJYJL010000223.1 GCA_021789565.1 Acidobacteriota bacterium | reverse complement strand
CCCGCACCCAATTTTGCAACTGCGACTTTTGCATCGCATCGAGCATAATCTGAGGGGCGGCTCTTGGCATGCCCCCATCGGAACATCAAATCGACATATTATAAATAACTATTTGTACGATGTGCTAGGCGGAGCCCAGGTGGAACAGCGGCTGCAGGCCCTTAGCCTGGGCCATCAGCGTTTTGGTTTCCGACGCATTTACCGGAGTAAAGCGCTCAGCAACTTTCATGGCCAGACGGAAGTAGTCGATATCGCCCGGAGGAATGGCGGCCGTTACAGGTTGAGAGAGCGTCCAGCGGAGGGCAAGCGCCGCCTGCTTGGGAAGCGTTGCCGGCTCATACCAGCACTTGCCGTAGGGATGATTTTTCTTCGCTGAGGCCGGCCAGGGTGTTTTTGCCATGGCTTTGATGGCCATCATGCCCATCTGTTTTTCGCGGGCACGCTGGACGATCTGCGGGCCGAAGTTAGCCTGCGAGTACATGACGAAATTGATTGGGAAAAGCACGGTGTCAAAATCGAACTGGTCCATGGCAACGAGCGCGGCTTCAACCGAGTGGGCTGAAAAGCCAAGGAAGCGCACCTTGCCGGCCTTTTTGGCCTCCACAAAAGCCTCGATGGCCCCGCCCGGGCCGAGCGCCTTGTGCACGTCTTCCACCGTGGCCAATGCGTGGAGCTGGTAGAGATCGAAATGATCGGTCTGGAGCTGGCGGAGTGATTCCTCGAGTTCGTTCTGCGCGCCGGCCTTGTCGCGGGCAATCTCCTTGCAGGCCAGAAAAACACGGTTGCGGTAAGGCTTGAGCGCCGGGCCCATGCGTTCCTGCGCGTTGCCGTAGGAGGGAGCGATGTCGATGTAATTGACGCCGCGGTCGACAGCCTCAGCCACAATGTTGTCGGCAAAAGGCTGGGAAACGTTCATCACGACGATGCCGCCCATGGCGATGATGGAAAGATGTTCGCCGGTTTTTCCCAGCGGCCGCCGGGGAATGGTTCTTCCCGCGGCCGCACCCGTTTCACCGGCCGCAAGCGGCTGGAGCAGACTTTGGGTGGCCGCAAGACCTGCCGCGGCCGCTGTGCCTTTTTTCAGGAAGTCTCTTCGTTTCATCGTATGCTCCTTCAGGCAGCGTTGCTGAATGGCGTGCTGGCCTCCTGCATCTGGCAGGAAAGGCCGCTGAAAAACTATCCGCTGCCCTGCTTCGTTTTTCGTCCTGTCTATATGCTTGTAACACTCGACAGGGCCAGCGTCAATGCAAGGGCCGCAACATTTAATGGTTCACAAGGCGACATACGATACAATCCCCCTATGACTGCAGAAGAGCAACGAATCGAACAATCGCGGCAACATGACCGCCACTGGAACCGCTGGGGACCTTATCTTTCAGAGCGGGAATGGGGGACGGTGCGAGAGGACTACAGCGCCAACGGGACGGCGTGGGAATACCTTCCGCACGACCACGCGCGCAGCCGGGCCTACCGCTGGGGCGAAGACGGCATCGGCGGCATCTGCGACCGCCATCAATACATTTGCCTGGCGTTTGCCTTTTGGAACGGCCGTGATCCCATCCTGAAAGAACGACTGTTTGGCCTGACGGGAAACGAAGGCAACCACGGAGAAGACGTTAAGGAATACTACTTTTATCTTGATTCCACGCCAACACACTCCTACATGCAGTTTCTCTATAAGTATCCCCAGGCCGAGTTTCCCTACACACAACTGGTCGAAGAAAATCGCAGGCGCACGCGCAGGGATTTTGAATACGAACTGCTGGACACGGGCGTTTTCAATGAAAACCGGTATTTCGATGTTTTTGTGGAATACGCCAAGGCCACCGAAGAGGACATTCTCATCCGAGTGACGACGTGGAACCGCGGGCCAGAGGCGGCGGAACTCGATCTGCTGCCGACGGTCTGGTTCCGTAACCGGTGGTCGTGGGGGCGCGGCGATCATCGTCCCAAAGTGTCGAAAAGCCAGCCGATTGACAGCGCAACCGTGATGAAGGTGGAGCATGAATATTACGGCACGCGATGGCTCGTTGCAGAGGGCACTCCCAGTCTGCTGTTCACCGAGAATGAGACCAACCTGCAGCGCCTTTTTGGCGCGGAGAACCGCTCGCCGTTTCTGAAGGACGGCATCAACAACACGTTGATTCATGGTGACTCATTCGCCACGAATTCCAGTGACGGCACCAAAGGCTCGGTGCACTATCACCTGGCGATTGAGCCGGGCAAGAGTGCCGAGGTCCGTTTGCGCTTCACGGACACACAACCCGCCGCCGGCATGCTGGCTGATTCGTTCACTGCGACGTTCGAGCAACGTATCTCCGAAGCTGACGAATATTACCGGACGATTGTGCCTGGAGGTCTTACCGACGACGGAGCGAGCGTGATGCGCCAGGCGCTGGCGGGAATGCTGTGGAGCAAGCAGTACTACCACTACGACGTGCGGACCTGGCTGGAAGGCGACCCGGCCTACCCTCCGCCTCCGCCGGAGCGCTGGGATGGGCGGAACCGCGAGTGGGTCCATCTTTACAACAACGATGTGATCTCCATTCCGGACAAGTGGGAGTACCCGTGGTATGCGGCGTGGGACCTGGCCTTCCACTGCATCACGCTGGCGCTGGTGGATCCCGATTTCGCCAAGCAGCAACTGATTCTGCTGCTGCGCGAATGGTACATGCACCCGAACGGCCAGCTTCCGGCTTACGAGTGGGCCTTTGGCGACGTGAACCCGCCCGTGCATGCCTGGGCGGCGTGGCGTGTTTACAAGATCGAAAAGAAGCGGCGAGGCAAGGCCGACCGTAATTTTCTGGAGCGCGTGTTCCACAAGTTGATGCTCTATTTCACCTGGTGGGTGAACAGGAAAGACCCTCAGGGACAGAATGTTTTCCAGGGTGGATTCCTGGGACTCGACAATATCGGGATTTTTGACCGCTCGAAGCCGCTGCCGATGGGCGGGTCGATTGAACAGAGTGATGGAACGAGCTGGATGGCCATGTACAGCCTTCTCATGCTGGTGATCGCTTTCGAGCTGGCAAAAGAGGACACTGCTTACGAAGACATGGCGAGCAAATTCTTCGAGCACTTTGTTTACATTGTGGACGCCATGAACAACCGGGGCGGCAAGGGCATCGGCCTGTGGGACGAAGGGGACGGTTTCTATTACGACGTGCTCCACACGCCGGACTCGCAGCACGTTTTTATGAAAGCCCGTTCCATGGTGGGACTGATTCCGCTGTTTGCCGTGCAGACGCTGGAACCTGAAATGGTGGACCAGTTCCCCGGCTTTAAGCGAAGGATGCAGTGGTTCCTGGATTTCCATCCCAACACGGCTAACCTGATGGACACCAGCCGAAAGTCTGATCAAGGCGTCCGGCGGCTGCTTTCCATCCCCACACGCCAGCGGCTGCTGCGGGTGCTGAGATACATGCTGGACGAGAACGAATTCCTCTCGCCCTACGGGATTCGCGCGCTTTCGAAATACCACCAGGCGCATCCCTACTCCCTGCAACTGGACGGCCACACGCATTCGGTGGACTACGAGCCGGCGGAATCCACCACCGAGCTTTTTGGTGGCAACAGCAACTGGCGGGGGCCGGTGTGGTTTCCCGTCAACTTCCTGATCATCGAATCGCTGCAAAAATATCACTACTATTACGGCGACGATCTCAAAGTGGAATGCCCGACGGGTTCCGGCCAGATGCTGACGTTGTGGGAAGCGGCTGCCATGATTTCACAACGCCTGTGCCGGATTTTCCTTCGGGGCCCTGACGGCCGCCGGCCGGTTTACGGCGGAACGGAAATGTTCCAGACCGATTTGCACTGGCGCGACCTCATTCTCTTCAACGAATACTTCCACGGCGACAACGGCGCCGGCATCGGCGCCAGCCACCAGACGGGCTGGACCGGCCTGGTGGCCAAGCTGCTGCAACAGAGCGGCGTGGGTTGATGAGGTTTTGTCGCGCGGGATCCGCCGGCTGGCCCGGCAGAGCTTCCGTGGGCACCCATACCGGCATCGCAGCGGGAAAGAGGGAGCGCTTCGGTCCGGGACCTGGCGGGACGGCAACCTCAGCCGTATCATTCCAACAATTGACCGCAAGTGCTTGCGGGGCTATGGTTGAGCCTTGCGGGAGAGTTGTTATGCCAATTCATGAGTGCTGCAACTGAACCCCGACAGGTGCCTTTATGGATGAACCCAATACGACGAAAACGACTTGTACTCCTCTCATCAGCTTTGGCCGGGAAATCTGCGGTGATATCGAAGCGGCTGAACGGCGCGAGTGGCTTGTAACCAACGGGCTGGGCGGTTTCGCCTCGGGCACGGTGGGCGGGCAACTGACGCGGCGCTATCACGGCCTGCTGATTGCCGCCCAGCATCCTCCGCTGGGGCGCACGCTGCTGGTGCCGAAGTTCGACGAAGTCGTTGAATACGACGGCAGGCCTTATCCCCTGGCTACCAATCGCTGGCGCAGCGGGGTGGTTGAGCCGCAGGGCTACCGCCGCATCGAAGAGTTTCATCTGGAGGGCATGAGGCCCGTATGGACCTATGCCTGCGCGGACGCGTTGCTGAGCAAGAGAGTCTGGATGGAGCATGGCGCGAACACTACTTACATCCTCTACCGCCTGGAGCGGGCCAGCGAAGGCGCGAAGCTGAGCGTGAAGGCGCTGGTTAACTATCGCGACTTCCACAGTCTCACGCGCGCCGGCAACTGGAAGATGCAGATCAGCGAGGAGGAGCGAGGCCTATGCATCAACGCTTATTATGGGGCGGCGCCGTTTTATGTGCTCTCTTCCTCGGGCGACGTGCAGCAATTCCATCAGTGGTATCGGGCGTTTGAGCTCGTTGCCGAAGCGCTTCGCGGGATGAGCCATCAGGAGGACCACCTGCACGCAGGCACCTTTGTGGTGGATTTGAAGCCGGGCGATTCGGTGCTGATGGTCGCAAGCACCGAGCCGCGGCCGGACCTCGATGCGCAATCGGCGCTCAAACGGCACGATGATCGCGGGCAAAGATTGCTGGAACATTTTCGCGAGGTGCATCACGGCATACAGATTCCAGCCTGGGTTGAGCAGCTTTCAGTGGCCGCCGATCAGTTTATTGTGAAGAGGACTGTGAAGGGAGCCGAGGGCCACACGGTGATTGCCGGCTATCACTGGTTCAGCGACTGGGGGCGCGACACCATGGTATCCCTTCCGGGGCTGGCGCTGGTAACCGGGCGTCCCGATGTGGCACGGAACATCCTGCTGGCCTGGGCCGCGCTTGCGGACGACGGTATGCTCCCCAATCGTTTTCTCGAGTCGGGCGAAATGCCTGATTACAACACGGTGGACGCCGCCCTGTGGTTTTTCAACGCTGTGCGCTCTTACTGGAACCACACTGGCGACAGGGACTTTCTCAAACAGATTTTCCCCACCCTCTGCGATATCGTTGCCGCCTATATGCGTGGCACCCGCTACAACATTCACCTGGACCGCAGCGACGGGCTGCTGTATGCCGGGCAGGAGGGTCTGCAACTCACCTGGATGGATGCTAAAGTCGGCGATCAGGTAATAACGCCACGAATAGGCAAGCCCGTCGAGATCAATGCCCTTTGGCTGAATGCGCTGAGGGCGATGAAGGAGTTTGCGGACGAATTGGCAAACCCGGCGGACGATTTTCAGCATTCGGCCGAGCAGGCGGTGAAAGGGTTTGAGCGCTTCTGGAACGCTCCGGCGGGACACTGCTTCGACGTTCTGGACGGACCCGAGGGCAACGACGCGTCGCTAAGGCCCAACCAGATTTTCACCGTGGCGTTGCCCGATAGTCCCTTTGACCCCGAACGGCAACGGGCCATTGTTGATGCCGTCGGCCGCCACCTGCAGGCCTCCCCGGGGCTGAGAACCCTGGCGCCTGATGACGCGCATTACAAGGGCACTTACGCCGGGAACCAGGAAGACCGCGACGGTGCATACCATCAAGGCACTGTATGGGGATGGCTGCTTGGGCCTTTTGTGAAAGCCCATTTACGGGTCCACAATGATCCACGGGTGGCAGCATCCTTTCTGGCGCCGGTGGTCCACCATTTGCATGCTCATGGCCTGGGAACGGTGGGGGAGATTTATGATGCTGATGCGCCCTTCTTGCCTCGGGGATGCATTGCCCAGGCCTGGACAGTGGGGGGCATCCTGGAGGCGTGGGAGAAGACTGCAATGCACGATTTGCCTACGGGGGATTAGAGTCGGGCAGCACACAAGCAAAATACAATGTTGCCGCTCTCCGGAGTCCGCGGCAGCGGCGGCGCCCCGCAACTTAAGTTGTGGGTGGTTTCGGCACCGGAGGCGGGAGAGCGCGGGCCTTGATTTCAGACTGGAATCCTGCCTTCCTGTGGGACCCGTCGCAGAAGGGCTTGTTTTCCGAATGCCCGCAGCGGCAAAGGCCGATCGTCGTGCGGCCGGCAAGGTCGAACACCCCGCCTTCTGAATCAACGATTTCAAAATCACCCTCGATACGAATCGAGCCGTTATTGCGGACCGTAATTTTTGTTGCTGCCAAAGGTTCCTCCGAGATTGAAAGTTTCCAAAACTGCAAGGACCATCCAGAAATTCTGACCATTCGTCAAAAGGGCCTGACCAGGACCATAATCAGAATTCCAATGAACACCAGAGCGATGCCGCCGTGCAGCATCATGCATTCTTTTCGCCTAAGCGTGATCTTGCCGGCATGAAAAGCCTTAGCGCGGATGTAGGTGATGGCATCCAGCACGATCAGGATGACCACCAGAAACAGTTTGGCGTGGAGCCACGCAGCATGGAGGTAATACTGCGGGTTGGTGGAAATCAGGATAGCGCCGGAAATGACGGTGATGATGGCGCCGGGATGCGCAATGCCGCTGAACAGCTTCCCTTCCACGCGGTTCAGGACTTCATGAACTTCTGCGGACTCCGATTCCGCGTCGAAAGCCAGAAGATGGGTGATCACCAGGAGGCTTCCCAGCCAGAAGACGATGCCCAGGATATGAAATACCAGCGTCCACGCTAATAAAGTGCCCATGATCATTCGCCTCAGCGGGTAATTTGGAATCAGAAAATGCTGTAGAAGCCTGCAAGGCCTTCCGCCCCAACGCACGCCGTAACCCATTATTGAATCATAAAACCCGCTTTTGTGCGAAGCTGACGCGTAGAACTTTGACGGCGCAGTGTTACCCGTTCTGGTCTGGGGGGAATTTCCGGAAGTTCAAAATGGCTGACCGGAGGTTTTCAGACGGGGCGGTAGAGGTGATAGAGCATCCAGTAGACCACAACGCCGGTGACGGAAACGTAGAACCAGATGGGAAGCGTCCACCTTGCAATTCGCTTGTGCAGGGCGAAGCGCTGCCGCCAGGCGCGGTAGAGCGTGATCAGGGCAAGCGGAACAATGGCCGCTGCCAGAACTGAATGCGTCCCCAGCAGGGCGAGATAGAAAGTCCGGACTGCCCCGTGACCCGGGAAGTAGACAATACCCCGCAGAAAGTGGTCGGCCAGGTAAAAGACCAGAAAGACTGCTGATGTGATAAATGCCGACACCATGCACGCCTTGTGAGCACGGATTTGTTTTTTTCGGATGAAAATGTACCCTGTGGCCAGCAGCACGGCGCTGAGAGTATTGAGGCAGGCTTCGATGGCTGGAAAGTAGGAGACCATGCCGCTTAGAGCCAAATTTTATCAAACATCATCAGGCCGAACACCAGGGGAAGGTAAAGGACCGAGGCCAGCACCAGTCGTCTTGCCAGCACATTGGTTCGATTCCGGGCCAGACGCGCGCCGTGAAGCAGAAAATAGGAACCCAGGACAGCAGCACCGAACAAGTAGACTTTCCCCACCTGCCCGATCAGGGTTGGCACCATGCTCACCACCACAAGGGCTACAAGGAAGGCGATGATCTGGCGGCTGGTCAGCCGGCCGTCCGGATCTTCAGGTGGCAACATGCGCAGTCCCGCGCGGGAGTAGTCCTCGCGATACATCCAGGCGATTGCCAGAAAATGAGGAAACTGCCAGAGGAAAAGAATCGAGTAGAGAACCATCGATTCGGCGTTCAAGCTGCCGCGCGCTGCAGCCCATCCGATCAGCGGGGGCATGGCGCCTGGAAAAGCTCCAATCAGTGTGCAGAGAGCGGTTTTTCTCTTGAGCGGCGTATAGATCAGCAGATAGGTGATCAGCGTCAGCAAGGCGAGAACGCTTGCGAGGGCGTTGACTTCAAGCCAGAGCAGCAAGCCTCCACCGATGGCCAGGAGGATCCCGAAGATAAGGGCTTCCGCCGCCTTGATGCGACCGGCCGGCAAAGGCCTGCGCGCCGTCCGCCGCATGGAGGCGTCAGATTTTCGCTCGATATATTGATTCAGCGTTCCGGTTCCGCTGGCGACCAGCAGCGTTCCCAGCAGCGTATTCAGCAGCATGAAAATATCCAGGGGTCCGCGCAGGGCAACGTAGTAGCCCGCCAGGGTGCTGATGACCACCAGAAAATTGACTTCGGGTTTGGTCAAGACCCAGTAATCACTGAGCCTGCCAGCAACGGTTTGCCGGAAACTTCTGGACGCACCACCTGACATCGTATCTGGATTTTTGTTTTCTGCTGCGATACTCATGTTTCAACTCGATCTAGGCTCTGATTTTCCTGTGAATCAGGCGGCTTTTACAGCTCTGAATTCCGGACAGGTATCGGAAAAGCCATATGGATCATCGATGGCATCCTGGCGGAGAAGTCCGGATGCGGATGACCTTGCAATAAAAAACAATAGTGGCTTGCAACTCGCTTGGAGAACGGGAAATCCTGCTTTTACTCCGGATTCCATTGTTCGCAGAACATTGGGTTCGGCGCCCCTCCGAACTCTGGCGCCTCGCGGTTCCTTCGGCGCTGACCAAATTCTCCGGGAAACCGGGAAATTCCATGCGCGCGGCGGGTCCGCCCCTCTCCTGGCCTCAGACGCACAAAAACGGGCAGGGTTTTGCACTCCGATACCAGATGTTCTGTTAATGGCCCCTGTAACCCAGGCCCACCCCACGCTTGCCGAAACCACGGTTCGGGTCCGTGGAACCAGAACCGTCCTCATGCTTAGGGCTGAGAACAGGGGTCCGGGCCTGAGATTTAAACCGTGTATTCTACCACTGTTTTGTCCATTTGTGGGATTCCATGGGGTGTGCGACATAGAAGTAACAATTCTCGCGTTCGTGTTTATTGTGGCCCCGGTCTTAGTGTATATGGTACACTAAGAGTAGGAGGCCACCACTATGTCGGAACCACT
>JAJYJL010000222.1 GCA_021789565.1 Acidobacteriota bacterium | reverse complement strand
GCCCTGACGTACTGTCGGCTTCCGGTTTCATGGAGTCGGTTGCAGGAGCCGTTGGCTGTTGTTCGCGTTCGTCTACGAGTTTCTTTTCATCAGTCATAACTTCGTTATTCTATCCTGTCTGAAATTATGGCGAAACATTCTGTTCCGGAAAATTGGCGCCGGGTTGTGTTGGGAGACACAAAGAAGATCGTCAATTAACACTCAGCAACCGGTTGCATAGGTGGGCGACGTATTCGACCGTGGTCACGGCGCGGTCGTATGCCATTCGCGTAGGACCGACCACTCCAAGCGCCCCCACAGTGCGTGACCCATACCTGAGCGGCGCCATCACCAGAGCGCAATGGCGCATTTCATCGGCAGGATTCTCTTTCCCGATGACGACTTGCACGCCCGTGCTTGAAGAACGCAGTACGGAGCCCAGTATCTCAATAAGCTTGGCCCTTTCCTCAAAGGCCATCAACAATTGCCGGATCTTCCGCACGTCCTCAAACTCCGGCTGTTCAAGTATCCTTGCCGTGCCCTCCACGAACAGCGGCGCAAGTTCGTCGTGTCCGAGCGCCCCTTCCATCAGCAGGCGGCCGACGCTGCGCAAAAGTTGATCAAAAAGTTCCCGCGCTTCTTCAATCTTCTTGAAAATCTCAAGACGGATGGTTCGCAGTGACCATCCACGGAACTCAGTGTTCAAATAGGCCGCACTGCGGTCAAGTTCCTCCTGGCTGATGTCTTCGTCCAGACGCAGCACGTTGTTTTCCACCAGGTCCGGTCGTGAAACGATAACTACCAGAACGCGGCGGTCAGGCAGCTTGATGAACTTGATATGCTCCAGCAGTTTCTCTTCGAGAGCCGGGCCCAGCACCAGTCCCACGTTGCTCGAAACCTCTGCCAGCACGCGCGAGGCCCTGGCCATAAGCTGCTCATTCGGCACCTGTTCGCCACTGAGACTTTCCTCAATAAACTGCACAAGCGCGGGAGTCAGCCGGGCCATTTGCATCATCCGGTCCACGTAGTAGCGGTAGGCCTTGTCCGTTGGTACGCGCCCCGCAGAGGTGTGCGGCTGCTCCAGGAAACCCTCGGCCTCCAGCTGTGACATCACAGCGCGCACCGTTGCCGAACTCAGCGACTCCTGTGTCTCGATCGCCACGGTTTTCGAGCCGACGGGCTGTCCGTTGGCGATATAGTGGCGCAAGATAGCCGACAATACTTCACGACGCCGCGTTTCAAGATTAGGTTCTGATCGCATTGCTCGTTGGCCGAAGCGCCCACGCGCTCCCTTCACAAGGTACTCTATTTTATACTATTCGGCAGGCTAATTTGTGTCAATGCTTCGCATCGCAACTTTGGGTGGTTCTTTAACTTACACAGAATCCGCTTGCTCATTTCCGGCAAGAGATAATTATCAATTTTCATAGGCTTTCGCAAGAGGTTCAGGGTCGGGAAAGGGACTATGATCTCCACAGCCTGTTTCGACACGCCATGAAGGCTACCGTGTTAGGCAACATATGTCGGCGCATTTTGTTCAGGGGAGCGCCCTGCCCTGGCCCCGCTCAAGACGCCACTGCCGGGGCGAATCTGAACTGCAAACATGTCATGTATTTTCCTGCACAGCAGTTGCCTAGTGTGTTTCATCCGGGGGTATATTGTTAATCGAGCAGCGCACAAGGCAACTCCACGTGCTATGAGTGGATGCGGGAGGGTGAAGGTTTATGGCAGACGCACAGGTTTTCAAGAATTATATTGGCGGCCAGTGGCAGGAATCAGGCGGCCGCGAAACTTTTGACAACATCAATCCGGCGGACACAACGGACCGGATCGGATCCTTCCAGAAGTCAAATGCCAAAGACGTCGCGGCTGCCGTTGCGGCAGCAAAGGCCGCCTTCCCTGCGTGGAGAAGAACACCGCCTCCGAAGCGGGCGGAGATACTGTTCCGCGCAGGCCAGTTGCTTGCCGAGCGGAAGGACACCCTGGCCGGCGACATGACGCGCGAGATGGGCAAACCGATCGAGGAGACTCGCGGCGACGTTCAGGAAGCCATTGACATGACGTTTTATATGGCCGGTGAAGGCCGGCGGCTGTTCGGGCAGACCACGACCTCAGAGCTTCCCAGCAAGTTCTGCATGTCGGTTCGCAGCCCCATCGGCGTTTGCGGCCTGATCACGCCGTGGAACTTTCCGATGGCGATTCCTGCCTGGAAAATTATGCCGGCGGTGATCTGCGGAAACACGGTGATCATCAAGCCGGCGGAAGACAATCCGCTCTCGGCGCTGAATCTGGTGAAGATGCTGGAGGAAGCCGGTCTGCCTCCGGGCGTTGTCAACTACGTGAGCGGTTTTGGTCCCGAAGCTGGTGCGCCGCTGGCAAAGCATCCAGACGTGCCTGTGATTTCATTTACCGGCTCGACGGAAGTTGGCAGGCAGGTGGCCCACGCCGGCGCCGACCTGCTCAAGCACGTGTGTCTTGAAATGGGAGGTAAGAACGCCATCATTGTGATGGATGACGCCAACCTGGACCTGGCCCTGGACGGGGCCATCTGGGGAGGCTTTGGAACCACAGGGCAGCGTTGCACTGCAACAAGCCGCATCATTCTTCACAAAGACATTTACACCGAATTTTCTCAAAGGTTTGTTGAGCGCACCGGCAAGTTGAAGGTCGGCAACGGCGCTGATCCGGGTGTTCAGGTGGGACCGCTCATCAACCAGGCGCAACTCAGCAAGGTGGAACGCTATGTTGAAATCGGCGTACAGGAAGGGGCGCGCGTTCTTTGCGGCGGTGGGCGGCTGACCGGAGGAGGATACGACCGTGGCTGGTTCTACGCTCCAACGATTTTTGCCGACTGCGAGCCCGGGATGCGAATCTGCCGGGAGGAAATTTTTGGGCCGGTGGTTGCGCTGGTCCCGTGCAACAACCTGGAGCACGCAATCGAAATTGCAAACGGCGTAGCCTATGGCCTGTCGTCGTCGATTTATACGCGGAACATTAACAATGCCTTCAAGGCGATGCGGGAAATGGAGACCGGGATTTTTTATGTAAATGCGCCCACCATCGGTGCAGAAACACACTTGCCGTTCGGCGGAGCCAAGCAGACCGGCAATGGCCACCGCGAAGCCGCAACAGCTGCGCTCGACTTTTATACAGAGTGGAAGTCGGTCTATATCGATTACAGCGACAAGCTGCAGCGGGCGCAGATTGACTCGTGAGAATAAGCGACGGAGCGGATCGAAGCGGCGGTCTATGAACACCGGCGTTTCACAAAAACGCTTCCGGAAGTCGTCGCCCGCCGCAACAGCCGGCAGCCTCAGTTTAGCGGCTAGTGCTCAATGGGCGTTTTTGCCGATGACAGCCAGCAAGCCCCGTGCTTCTGCCGGAGCGGCCACGTGGCCGTTCAGAATGGATGCCGGTTCAATGCCTGCTCCGTACATCGCCTCGTCCGCGCTCCTGTCAGGTTTTACTACCGCGCCGTTCAGGCTGACGCCTGCAAAGACTCCCCTGCTGCGCGAGTAGGTCAGGATCTCGGCGTGCATCTCTGCATCAGTCGCGGCCGCAGCCGTGCGCCCAACCGGTCCCGCTGCTGCGCTGGCGTCAGCTCCCACCTTGAACTTATCACTCAGCAGGTGGTTCATGCCGTTGCGGTTTCTGAAAACCATGATGAGGTCGGTGGACGATCCACCGATCTGAAAACCGAAACTCCCACCGCTCACCATCAGGAAGGCCGGAGCGCTCCAACCGCTTGCGGTTCGGCATGTTACCAGACCTCGCCCGTAGCTGCCCCCAAAGATGAAGGCCACGCGCTTTTCGCCGGGAATTATTGCAATGCACTTGGCGGACCCAAGCAGGTCCTGCGGAATGCCTTTGTCCGGCGCGTTCATAATGTCCTCAAAGGCGAAGCGTGAATTGCGGATGCGGTCAACCTCCAACTGGCGGCCGGAGTCTGCGAACACTGGAACCGCCATGCCTGCCAGCAGCAGAGTGACCATGAGAAAGCGAATCTTCATATGAATATCCTCCGTTCCAACTCGTAGTTGTGCACAAATTACAGAACGGCTCAACCGGTGCTCTCACCGCACTTGGTCCCACAGGCCCGGTTGCGGGGAGACCATTTCAGCCCGTGCTGTTTGTACGTTCTGTGTTTCCTCGCGTCCCGAAGTTTGGAGTCGAATACCCGGCAATTCCCTTGAGGGCCGGCTGTGACTCTGGCTTCCCCATCTGTCTTAGATGCAAATTATTAGTTTGAAGCGGTGGGTTTCTTTAATGCCGGCGAAACAGAATTCAAAGTGGTTTCTGCCTCGCCCTGGCTTTCAGCTTCGGTTTGGGTTGACGGCTGAGGCCCCAGGCCCGGCGGCAGAGGGTGAGGACCCAAGCCGAGTTTCATCAGGGGCTTTGCCTCGGGCAATCCGGTGGGTCTAAATCCGTTTTGCTTCTGGAATTGTTTCATGGCGTCGCGCGTAGCCATGTCCCAGCTGCCGTTGGGTGTTTCATGCAGGGTACCTGCATCCACCAGCGCCTGTTGGATTTCTTTGACACGTTCGGGTTGAATTCTGACCTGTGTATAACGGCGGTGGGAAGGGCGATACCGGCGGAAATGACGAACACGGCGGTGCGGCGTGGATTTGCGCACGGCATGCGATTTTCGCTTTTGCGCTGCGTTCAGGTGCAGGACCGGAGCGATCAGCAGAAGCGCCGCGACGATCGCGGTCCATCGTATCCCTTGGAGCCGGCTTGTCGGAGATTTCAACATAGTCGTGTTAGTGCAAAGTATCGGCCAGAAACATAGTAGTAAAAGTCTGACCCGTTTGTCGAGCGACAAGCAGCAGAACGTCCTGCCCAGGCCGGAGAATCTTCTGGACATGTGCAAAGTCGTCCACGGAGGCAACCGGTTGGTGATTGACGCTGAGGATAATGTCGCCTGTCCGTACGCTGAGTTCAGCGGCAAACCCTTCGGGCACGATGTCCGCAACTAACACGCCCTGCTGCTTGGAGAGATGCAATGACTTCATCAGCAGCGAGGCCTCTGCCGCTGATAGGTTGCGGACGCTCATACCCAGGACGCCACCGGCTTCCTCGGGCGCGCCCTTCTCGTTACCCGGAATTTGGCTGGTTTGTTGCTGGGCAAGAATGGTGTTACGGTCGGCAACTTCGACCGACGCAGTCGTTTGCTTACCATCGCGCAGAATATCCAGCTTGACCTGGCTCCCGACCCTGGTTTGGGAGACGATTTCTACAAGGTCGTTGCCCGAATTGATGGACTGGCCATTAACGGAGAGAATGACATCGCCCATCTTCAGACCTGCGCGCTCGGCCGGGCTGCCCGGTTCCACGTTGTTAATCACAACTCCATGATCAGCGCCAAAGCTGCGCAACAGCGCCGGGTTGCTCCGGTCCAGAAACGTTACGCCGATCGCGCCGCGCTCCACCTTGCCGGATTTAATCAGTGTATTGTAAATGGCGCGGGCTGTATCGGAAGGAATCGCAAAACCAACACCGTCATTCGCTCCCTGGTTGGTAGCGATTGCGGTGTTAATACCAATCACCTGTCCAGCCATGTTTACCAGCGGACCTCCGCTGTTTCCGGGGTTGATGGCGGCGTCGGTCTGAATAAACCGCTTGAATTGTCCGTCCTGCCCTGGCTCAATGTCGCGCCCCTTGGCACTGATGATGCCCGCGGTCACCGTTGACTCGAGGCCGAAGGGACTGCCCACGGCAAGCACCCAATCTCCCACCTTGGTTGTGGATGAATCGCCAAACAGGGCAGCGGTAAGACTCTTTCCCGCGTCGATCCTGACGACAGCAAGGTCGGTCCATTTGTCTGCTCCGACGAGCCGTGCCCGGTAGTGGGTGGTCTCGTCGCCGTGCAGATAGACCTCAATCCTGTCTACGGGTTTGTCGGCGTCTTTCTGCATGACCACGTGATAGTTGGTCAGCACAAACCCGCGTGGATCGAAAATAACGCCAGAACCCAGGCTTCGGCGCTGATAATGGTCAGGGGGTCCGCCGGGTTTGCCGAAGTTAAAAAAACGGTTGAAGAAATCACCAAACGGTTCCTGGCCCTGCGATCCGAAGCCCCGCCCCGAAATATGCACAGTTGTTTCCGTGGTGATGTTGACGACAGCTGGTTCGATTTGCTCAGCAACGCGCGCGAAGCTGTTTGACAATTCGACCGGTGAGGGATCGGCCAGGGGTTGGGGTTCGGCGGTGCCGCTTGTCGGGCGTGCGGCGTGGGCGCCGTGGGAAATAAATGCGCCAATGGCAATCCCGAATCCAAGGGCGGAAAAAACGGCCAGGACAGTTACGTACCGGCGCAAACCGCTTTGCATCTTAATCCCTCGCGCCCGCTCGCAACAGCTTAGACACTTTGTTGGGGCTGCATGAGATTATACACCGGAATGCAAGGGGACGTTATGGCCCGCCAAGATAGACGAAACTCGTCTCCTGTTTTGTATCAGGCTGCTTCCCCGTGGACGACAAACCCTGCGGACCAAGCGGCCGTTCACAGGGTCAGTGCGCACCTTCTTCGCGGCAAGTGCGGAGCCGCCGTGCCTTACCAGACAAACGGAACCAGTGCCTTAACCTTCCGCCTGTAGTCCGCGTATTCGGCGCCGAACTGTTCCGTCATGAACTGCTCTTCTCTTAGTGATTTCAGCCTGAGGGCAAGAGCTGCCAAACCGAGTCCGAGCAGCCAACGCGTCTCGCCGAAGACGATTGAAGTTCCTAATAGCGCCAGCAGCGCGCCGGTGTAGATAGGATGGCGCACGAAGGCGTAAGGGCCAGTTTGGATGAGTTCGTGGTCCCTCTTGATCGTGACCGCCCCGCTCCAATTACGGCCGAGATGAACACGCGCCCAGATAGCAAAGGCGAAGCCTGCTATGGTCAGGCCAAGCCCGAGGAATTTGTAAGAGAGGGTCGCTGGAACAAAGGGTGTAGAAAGCAATCCTGAACTCAGTTTAGGAGAGGACATCAATAAAGCTGCTGCGACGGCTACAGATACATAGCTCAGGCGAGATGCAATCGATTCTCTGCGCACCGTCCGCTTTTTGAACAAATGCTGCGCCGAACCACAGCGCGAGAAAACCCATCCATAGAAGTCCGATCCATTTATGAATTCCCGCTTGCACGTCTGCTCCCTTGCCTGGCCTGGGTCAATGCTGAATCTAGGCGAAATTTATGCGTTGGTCAACAAGGGCATTGAAGGCATTTGGTATAATCTCCAGCTTAAGCATCAGGCAGGGCCATTCACAGTGGGTGAGCGAGGACAAGTGGACGATGTCCACGTCCTTCCCGGTTAGGAAAATCAACTTGTATCTGGAAATTCAAAGCAGGATCCGGCAGAAGTTTCGAGAAACAGTCAAGAGTACCTTTGACCTGGAAGTTGGCGATCCGGCGTTTGACTTTCCACCGCGACCCGAGTTGGGTGATCTTTCGATTGCCGCCAGCTTTGAACTGGCAAAAAAACTGCGCCAGCCGCCACGAAAGATTGCCGAACGACTGTCCGGACTACTGCTTTCGATCGAAGGCGTGGAGCGCATCAGCGTTGCCGGCGCGGGCTACCTGAATTTCCACCTGGACCGAGCAGTGCTCGCGGCGGCGCTGTTTCAGTTGCGAACCTTCCCTGCCTTCGCTGAAGGCGTTCACCCGGGCAAAGTCCTTGTCGAGCATACCAGCATCAATCCCAACAAGGCGGCGCATATCGGGCATCTGCGAAACTCGGTGCTGGGCGACACCTTTGTGCGACTGCTGAACTTCCGTGGGCACAACGTTGAGACCCAGAACTACATTGACAACACCGGCGTGCAGGTGGCGGACGTTGTGGTCGGTTTCCAGCACATTGAGAAAAAGACATTGGCTGAAGTTCATGCCCTGATTCAAAACAAGGACGTTCGTTTTGATTATTACTGCTGGGACCTCTACGCACACGTTTCCAGCTTCTACGCCGAAAGCGGCGACAAGGAACTCCGTGCCGCGACTCTCAAGGCCATCGAAGAAGGCGAGGGCGAGGCAGCCGAAATGGCCCGCCTGATCTCGACCGCCATCGTCAAGCTGCACATCGAAACCATGCAGCGCATCAACGTTCGCTACGACGTGCTGGTGGAAGAAAGCGAGATACTGCGCCTCGATTTCTGGAAGAGCGCGTTCGAGCGAATGAAGGAAATTGGCGCGATCCGCTTTGAAACGGCTGGGAAGAACTCGGGCTGCTGGGTGATGGACCTGGGAGATTCCGAAAACGAAAAGAGCGAGGAAGAATCTGCCACCGATGACGTCAAGATCATCGTGCGCTCGAACGGTACCGTGACATACGTGGGCAAGGACATTGCCTATCACATGTGGAAGTTCGGTTTGCTGGGGAAAGACTTTTCCTATGCTCCGTTCTATCGCTACGCCGACGGAAAAACAGTCTGGCACACGGGCAAAGAGGCGCAAGTCGGCGCCCCGGCGTTCGGTCATGCCTCGGAAGCGTATGCGGTAATCGATACGCGCCAGGCATATCTTCAGAACATTGTCGCCGGCGCTTTCCGCGCACTCGGATTTGAGGATCAGGCCGAACACCTTCATCACTTTGCCTATGAAGTTGTCGGCCTGTCGCCGGCCTGCGCGCAGGAGATGGGCTACGAGCTCCGCCCGGAAGATTTGGAGCGCAGTTACGTTGAAGTCTCCGGTCGCAAGGGCCTGGGACTGAAAGCCGACGACTTGATCGATATGCTGGTCGCCAAAGCTTCGGTAGAAGTACGCTCGCGCGAAATGACTCAGGACCCTGCTGAGCAGGAAGCCTACGGGCGCATGATTGCCGTGAGCGCGCTGCGCTACTTCCTGCTCAAATTCTCCTGCCATGTGATCATCACTTTTGACTTCAAAGAGGCGCTGGCGTTTGAAGGTGAAACAGGGCCGTACCTGCAATACACCATCGTCCGTGCGCGCAACATCTTCCGCAAGTACGCGGCTGATCACGAAGGATTCGCACCCGTGTCGCTGGCAGAAAAAGTGGAGCAATCCGAATTGAGCGGGTTCTTTGCAGGTGATGATGGAACTGCGTTCTGGGAGTTGGCTGTGCTTACGGCCCAGCTTGAGATGGTAGCTGACCAGGCCATTTCAACCACCGAACCTGCCGCCGTTGCCAAGTACGCCTTCCGGCTGGCGCAGGCATTCAACAATTTCTATCACCGGTTCCACATCCTGCACGAGCCGGATTCAGCCCGGCAGGATTTCCTTCTATACCTCGTCCATATTGTGGAGCGGACACTAACCCAGACTCTCGGCCTGATGGGCATCGAGGTTCCAGGGC
>JAJYJL010000221.1:8523-9268 GCA_021789565.1 Acidobacteriota bacterium | reverse complement strand
CGAACCATCTGGATCGCCACCCGAACTTTGAAGCTTACGTCGCCGCGAAGGCCCGGATCTTCAGCAACCAGACGCAGAACGATTACGCCATCCTCAATGCAGATGATGAGAACGTAATGAAACTTGCCCCGGCAATCCGCGGCCGGAAGGTTTTTTTCAGCCGGCGGAGAGAGATTGCAAACGGTGTTCTGGTTTCGGGCGGGACCGTCTTCTACCGCGTTCAAAATCTGGAAGCCGCGGTGATGCGGACCAGCGACGTCCGGCTTCTGGGCGATTTTAATCTGGAAAACGTGCTCGCTGCTACCGCAGCCGCCTGTGTTCTGGGCGCGGACTTCGCTTCCATCCGGAGGGCGGTCCGGGGGTTCAGCGGGGTGGAGCACCGGTTGGAGTTCGTGCGCGAAATTCGGGGAGTGGACTTCTACAATGACTCCAAAGCGACGAGTGTTGACGCGGCCGCCAAAGCGCTTTCCACGTTTGAGAAGGGCGTACACCTGATTCTTGGAGGCAAGGACAAGGGCGCGCCTTACACTCCCCTGCGAAGTTTGATGAAAGACCGCGTGCGGGAAGTTCTGGTGATTGGGGCGGCACGGGAGCGAATCGTCAGTGATTTAACCGGCGCGGGAGAAATTGTTGAAGCCGGGGACCTGGAGACGGCTGTGAGAACAGCCGCTGAGCGAGCGAGGCCCGGCGACGTCGTTTTGCTTGCACCCGCCTGTTCCAGCTTTGATCAGTTTGAGAATTTCGA
>JAJYJL010000221.1:0-8513 GCA_021789565.1 Acidobacteriota bacterium | reverse complement strand
GAATTTCGAACACCGCGGGCGTGTATTCAAGGCGCTGGTTGAAAGGCTGGCCGAAGAAATCTCCGGGAAGGCCAGCGACAGAACGGCCCATCGGGCAGAGCAGGTTTCGGCCCCTGTGGTTCAAAATGCCGGGGAGGCGGCCGCGCAACAGGCCATCACAACACCATCCGGAACTTCGGAAGGACCGTTAGACCAGCCGGACGGCTTCAGGGAGCAACCGGTCCGTAATGCCACTGGCGCTGGGCCTCTGGTGCTGACCGCGCCGCGGGAACTGGAATACGTTTTTGAAGTCAGCGCCGAGGAAGCGTCCCCACAGGGCTTGCCGGATTCGGAGGAAGTCGCAGATGAGTTCGTGCTGGATGAGGATGACCTGGCCCGGGCCGAGACGGTTGAGGACGAGTCGTTTGCCTATGAAGTTCGCAATGGGCCGCAAACGGGTGGACGAGGCGCGAATACCGGGGAAAATGCGTTCTCGAAAATCAATTCCAGAAGACGTTCGCGGAAGCGCAAGGAGAAATAGCGGCTGATGGCGCGCCAACTCCAGACTGACAGAGTGTTGTTCGGAACGGTGGTGATCCTGCTTCTGTTCGGGCTCGTCATGGTGTTCAGCGCTTCTGCTGTGATCGCTCAGGATGGGTTTGGTTCGAGTTACCACTTCCTTTTCCGGCAGGGATTTTGGGCGATCATAGGACTCGCGCTGATGGTGTTCATGATGAATTTTGACTACCGCCGTCTCGCCAGGCCTACTTTTGTTTTCCCGGCGCTTGCCATCCAGCTTTTGCTGCTATTAGTGGCACTTTTACAGTCGCCGGTCCATAACACGCACCGATGGGTGCACGCGGGCCGGCTGATGATTCAACCTTCAGAGCTGTCAAAAGTCATCATTGTAATTTTTCTTGCCTCGTTTTTGGAAATGCGCAAGGGCGAAATCGAAGACTGGAAACGCACCTTGTTGCCGATTGTGCTTGTGGTTGGCATCGATGGTCTGTTGATCCTGAAGGAGCCCGATTTTGGAACTGCGCTGGCCATTTGTATGGTGGTAGCCGCCATGCTTTTTGTTGCCGGCCTCCGGCTGGTCTACTTCGGTTATGCAATGCTGGCGGCGTTTCCATTGCTGATTTTTCTGATCTTTGATACCGGTTACCGGGCGAAGCGCATCACGGCGTTTCTGCACCCCTACGCCGACCCCCTGGGCGCCGGATTTCAAATCATCCAGTCGTACATCGCAGTGGGAACGGGCGGGATCGCAGGACTCGGGCTTATGGAAGGCAAGGAAAAACTCTTTTTTCTGCCCGAGCCTCAGAACGACTTTATTTTCGCGGTGATCAGTGAGGAGCTTGGTTTTATCGGAGCGGTCCTGGTGATCGCGTTGTTCTGTGCCATCCTGTGGCGAGGGCTCCGGGCGGCCGCGCGCTGTTCAAACGATTTTGGACGCCTGCTCGCCGTGGGGATCACCGTGATGGTTGTCGGGCAGGCGCTGGTCAACATCAGCGTGGTGATCGGGCTGCTGCCGACCAAGGGGATTCCTCTTCCTCTCATCAGTTATGGCGGGTCGTCGTTGGTGATGACGCTTTTGGCTATAGGAATCCTTTTGAACATATCTCAGAACACGAGTTAGTCTAGTGTGGCGTCCTATGTATTTGTTTACCATGCACCGTTATTCCGAGGGCCGGTACTCTTCCGGCCCGAGGAATCTGCTTTTCCACCAGGGTAAAAGCAGATTCCTCTCCCGCTCTGCGGGATCGGAATGACGGGCGTCACGACGCGTTGTAAAAAGTTACGGGGGACACCTCACCAGGGTGCGGCGGGTTAGCTGTAAGGGCCTTTTATATGTACCGCCAGAGTGAATCAATTCTTGAAAAGGAGCGGCCACTGGGACCCATCGCCAGGTCGACAGCGCCTCGTCAAGTTCGCATCCTCACGGCAGCGGGCGGTACCGGGGGCCACATTTTTCCCGCGCTTGCTGTGGCGGATGAGATGCGCCGGCGTTCTGACGTTTCGGGTCCAGGAGGGGTGCAGTATGACACGGTGTTCCTGGGAACGGGAAGGGGACTTGAATCGCGTGTGGTCCCTCCGGCCGGCTATCGGCTGGAGACGATCCATGGCGCGGGACTGAAAGGCATCTCCGGATGGAAGCGGGTGCAGAATGCGGCCCGGCTGCCGCGGAGCGCCTTCGAGGCGGCAAGACTTCTCTACCGGCTGCGGCCCCGGGCGGTGCTGGGAATCGGAGGGTATATTTCCGGCCCGGTAATGCTGGAGGCAGCGCTTGCAGGGATCCCCACTTTGCTGTACGAGCCGAACGCGGTCCCGGGGTTTACCAATCGGATTCTGGCCCCGGTGGTTCAGTTGGCGGCTGTGGGGTTTGAATCTTCGCTTGCGGTCTATGGGGCCAAAGGACGCCTGACCGGACACCCCGTTCGCCAGGAGTTCTATGATGTGGAACCCAGGATTCACAAATCTCCCTACACCGTTCTGGTTGTAGGCGGCAGCCAGGGAGCGAGCGCATTGAACCAATGCCTGGTAAAAAGCCTGCCTCTCTTCAGGTCGCATGGGGCAGGAAACCTTAGTTTTATCCATCAAACGGGTGAGGCAGACTATAATGCTGTGAAGGCTGTTTACGGCAACCAATGGGCTGGGTGTGAGGTATGCGCATTTATCGATAATATTGTAGAGGCCTTTTCGCGGGCGGACTTGGTTGTCTGCCGCGCGGGCGCCACCACGGTGGCTGAATTGGCGGCTGCTGGCAAGGCTTCCATCCTGGTTCCATACCCCTCCGCCACGGACCAGCACCAGTTGCACAACGCCAGAGCTCTTGAACGCGCCGGAGCCGCCTGCGTGATCGAGCAGAAAGATTTGAAACCGGCCCGGCTGGTGGAATGCGTGATGAGTTTGCTGGGCAATCGCGACAGGCTGGCCGGGATGGAGCAGCGGGCTAAGGGCCTGGCAAGTCCCCTGGCTGCGTCCCGCATCGCAGATTTGCTGGAAGAACTCTGCAGAAAACGTAAAGGCGGCAGAGCGCCGGTGAGACTTGCGGAGACAGATTGAAAGAATTGGCTATGCTTGGAAAGGTTCGAAAAATTCATTTTGTGGGCATCGGCGGCATCGGCATGAGCGGGCTTGCCGAAGTTCTGCTCAATCTGGGTTTCAGAGTTTCGGGCTCTGATATTAAACCGACTTCGGTGACGGAACGCCTCAGCCAACTGGGTGCGCGAATTGCGCACGGACACGCGGCGGAAAACGTTGGCGAGGCTGAGGTGGTTGTAGTTTCATCGGCCGTGTCGGTGATGAATCCTGAAATCATCGAGGCGGCACACCGGAAAATTCCGGTGATTCCGCGCGCCGAAATGCTGGCGGAATTGATGCGGCTGAAATTTTGCGTGGCTGTTGCCGGGTCACACGGAAAGACAACGGTAACCTCGATGGTGGCCGTGATGCTGTCGGAATGCGGCCTGGACCCAACCGCTGTGGTGGGCGGACGCCTGGACGCTTTTGGCTCCAGCGCGAGGTTGGGGAAAAGCGAACTGATGGTGGTGGAGGCCGACGAGAGCGACCGCTCGTTTCTCTATCTGCTGCCGACCCTGGCCGTTGTTACTAACATCGACCGCGAGCATCTCGATCATTATGGCGACATGGCGGAAATTCAGGAGTCATTTGTTTCTTTCATGAACAAGGTCCCTTTCTACGGAGCCGTCATCGCCTGTATGGACCCTCCCTGGCGAACAGCCATGCAGGCGGTGCTGCCGCGCTTGCGGAGGCGGGTTGTGACTTATGGGATCCAGGCAGGGGCTGACGTCACGGCGCGCGATCTGGAATTGCGGTCGGGCGGATCGAGTTTTGATGTGGCGCTGGAAGGGAAGACGCTGGGGTCCTTCAAGGTGAACATTCCCGGCCGCCACAATGTCCAGAATGCCCTTGCCGCCATTGCGGTAGGACGTGAGCTCGATCTTGAGCCGGAACAGATTCAGGCGGGACTGGAATCCTTTCACGGAGCCGACCGTCGCTTTCAGGTCAAAGCGGATGTTAATGGGATCACCATTGTTGATGACTATGGCCATCATCCGACGGAGATCATCGCCACGCTTGAGGCGGCGAGGCTGCGTGGAGCGCGCCGAATCCGGGTCGTTTTCCAGCCTCATCGTTATTCAAGGACAAAATTCCTGATGGACGAATTTGCCCGAAGCTTCGATGGTTGTGACCGGGTTTATGTTCTCGACATTTATCCTGCAAGCGAGGCGCCGATTCCTGGTATCACCTCGCAACGTCTCGTGGAAAGAATGGGTGAACTCGGCCAAACGCGCGCCCGCTATGCTGCATCGGGAGAGGCTGTAGCCAACGAGATCCTTGCAGACCTCCACACGGGCGACCTGGTGCTGACGATCGGGGCCGGGCCCGTTTGGAAGATCGCGAAAATTCTGGCGAATGCCGTCAACAACCGGATTGAGAGTCCGGGGGCGGTGAAGACACAATCTTAATGAAGGTGGAGGCATGAAATCAGAATGACGCAGGCTCAATCAGCGCCAGATGGGGGGACCGAGGCCTGTCCCTGAGCTTTCCCCCAGGGCCTGTTTCCCTGGAGACGACGCCTCCGATGATCTTGTTGCTCATCCCGTGAATTGCTGGCCGTATCCGGCACTAATGGAAATCGTTGTCGGAGGAGGATGGCGGACATGTTTGGGATGAATAAGGAAAGGGCGCCCGGCGTGATGGATTCTTCTTCAGAAACACCTTACATGCGACGTTCCCGGGCTGTGGCGGTGCGCCAAAGCCGGATCCCACAAGGCATCCGGCGGTTTGTATGGTGGGCGGGCCTCATCATTTTTGTCCTTGTTCCTCTGGGGGCAGGGGGATACCTTTTGGGTCGGTATCTTCTGAACTCGCCCCGTTTTCAGGTGACTTCGCCGGCGGACGTGGCGCTTGTAGGCAATCATTACGTTTCGCGGGAAGAAGTCCTTGCCGCGTTAGGCATTCAGGCCGGCGCCTCCAGTAAAGGGAGCAACATTTTCAACAGCTCACTGGAGCAGAGAGAGAAGCAAGTCGAAGCGATTCCCTGGGTACGGTCGGCCACGGTTGTTCGCTCTTATCCTCACAGACTGGTGGTCTACATTACCGAGCGCGCTCCTGTTGCTTTTGTTGATGTCGGAAGCCGGGTCAAGATGGTGGATCGGCAGGGCGTTCTGCTGGATCCTCCGGAGAAAGGCCATTTTGACTTTCCTATCGTCAAGGGCCTGGACTTTCAGGGAAGTGCCGCGGACCGAGCGATGCGTTTGAATCTCTACCAGGAATTTATGCAGGAAACGTCTCAAAAGATGGCGAACTCCGGCTGGATCGTTTCCGAGGTAGATTTGAGCGATGGGAGTAATCTCAAGGCGCTCCTGGTCCAGGGCGGCCAGACCCTTCTGGTGTATTTTGGAGAGGCCGGTTTTCTGGCCCGGTTTGAGAATTTGATGACCGTGCTTCCGCAGCTTCGCAAGACGAATGCAAGGATTGATTCCGTTGATTTACGCTTTAGAAACCAGGTGGTTGTGAACCCGGCGGGACAGGATTCCACGAGCGGCCAGTCCACTGGCTTCAACGCCGCCGGCAAGACAAAGGGGACCTAGGAAATCATTGGCGCACAAAGAACAGGCATTGATTGGCCTTGATCTGGGAAGTAGCAAGACTTGTGCAATGGTATGCTATCCCACCGAGACCGGAAAACTTGAAGTCACCGGCCTGGGAATAGCTGAATCCAAAGGATGGCGCAAGGGCTTGATCGTTAATCTGGATGCTGCTGTCCTTTCCATCAAGAAGGCCGTAGAGGCTGCGGAATCGGCTGCGGGCATCCCTGTCGATGTCGCTTTTGTGGGGGTTGGCGGATCGCATATCCGGGGCGTTAATGCGCGCGGTGGCGTCACCATTGCCAATCGCGGGCACGGTGTGGGGCGGGAGGATATTCGCCAGGTCATCCGCGCGGCGCAGGGCATTGCCATTCCTGCGGACCGCGAACTGCTGCACGTATTGCCCCAGGAGTTCCTGCTGGATTCGCAGGATGGTATTCGCGACCCGCTGGGGATGGTGGGGACGCGCCTCGAAGCCAACGTCCACCTGGTGACGGCTTCGACCCTGGCCTGGCAAAACGTGGTAACCGCTGTTAACCGCGCGGGCGTTGAGGTCCCGGATAGTGGAACGGTTTTTGAGCCGCTGGCCTGTGCCGAGACTTGCCTGACCACTGACGAACGGGAGCTGGGAGTTGTGCTGGTGGACCTGGGAGCCGGTTCTTCCGACCTGATCATCTACCAGCACGGCAGTGTTCGCCTGACCGCGTCGATCCCTGTGGGGGGCGAGCACTTTACGAATGATATTGCCGTGGGGCTGCGCACGCCCATCCCGGAAGCCGAAAAGATCAAGCGGCTCTGGGGCAGGCAGGATTCCGGAATGGGAGAGTCCTCGGCGCTGGAAGTCCCAGGAGTGGGCGAGCGGCCGGCCCGCATTGTGAATTACGCCCGCCTGCGGGAAATTATCGAGCCGCGCGCAGTCGAACTGCTGGAGTTGATCAAGGCCGAGGTTGGCCAGGCGGACCATGAGAACCAACTGGGCGCCGGAGTTGTCCTGACCGGCGGCGGAGCAAAACTGGGCGGCTTTGTCACCCTGGCTGAACAGGCGCTGGAGATGCCGGTCCGTGTGGGCCATCCCATGAATATGGAGAGCTCGGAGGAGGTTTTGCCTGACCCGTCGTACGCAACGGTGGTGGGGCTGGTTGCGTATGGCAAGCGGATGCGGCTGTTGCAGGACCGCCAGAACAAAGGCTTGATGGGCAAACTCTGGGGAGTTTTGCGGGGCCCGGGAAATTGATGTCTTCTCCTGAATTCTGGAACTTTACGGTTGGGAGTGATTATGGCAAATAATGGACATGCCGAAGAACTACGGGTGGATTTCTCTGACAACATGCGGCGCGGCGCCAGGATCAAGGTGCTGGGTGTGGGCGGCGGCGGCGGCAATGCCATCAACCGCATGATAGCCGCCAAGGTTGAAGGCGTCGAGTTCATGGTGGCGAACACCGATCTCCAGGCCCTTGAAATGTCGAAGGCGCCCCTCAAGATCCAACTGGGCGCAAAGCTGACCAAAGGGCTTGGCGCGGGAGCCAATCCTGACGTCGGCCGCGCGGCCGCCCTCGAAGATACCGACAAGATCGTCGAAGCCCTGGAGGGAGCGGACATGGTGTTTGTGACCGCCGGACTGGGCGGAGGCACGGGAACCGGGGGCGCTCCCATTGTGGCCAGCCTGGCGCGGGAGTTGGGTGCGCTGACGGTCGCGGTGGTTACAAAACCCTTCGCATTTGAGGGCCGCCGCAGAATGGCCCAGGCCGAGTACGGGCTGTCTGAACTGAGCCAGTCGGTCGATACCGTCATCTGCATTCCCAATGAACGCCTGATGGACTTTGTGGACAAGGGGACGAGCTTCTTTGAGGCGTTCCGCATTGCCGATGATATTCTTCGCCAGGGCGTCCAGGGCATCTCTGATATCATTACCATCACCGGCATCATCAACCGCGATTTTGCCGACATCAAGACCATCATGGAAGGCATGGGATACGCGGTGATGGGCACGGCCATCGGGCGCGGGGACAACCGTGCTGTTGATGCCACCAACCAGGCGATTGCCAGCCCCCTGCTGGAGGATGCTTCCATCAATGGAGCGCAGGGCATTCTGCTCAACATCACGGGTTCCAGTATGCTGACTCTGCATGAGGTCCATGAGGCTTCCTCCATTGTCCAGCAGTCCGCGGCAGAAAATGCCAACATCATCTTTGGGGCGGTCCTTGATGAATCGATGGAGGACGCCGTGAAAGTGACCGTCATCGCCACCGGAATCAAGTCCGAGCAAATGGGCATCAAGCCATTGGCTGGCATTTCGCCTGCGTTAAAATCCGTGCAGGAGAGCGTGAAGTTGCGGCGGCAGAAAGCTGCGGCCGGCTCTGATGAAGCGCCAGAGGCAGAGGAAAAGGCACATCCGGAGATTTCAGAAGACGATCTGGACGTTCCGGCCTTCATGCGCCGCCCGTTGAGGCCCGAAAGAAAATAGATTGCGCCTGGGCCGTGCGCCGAGCAGGCGATTTTCAATGGCCTGCGCCCTGGGAACAGGGGACCGGCGGCGAGCAGACTGTGGTTTTCCGGGCGCACTCTGCGACCCGTGATTTTCCTGTTTCGGGCAATCCGGCGGGGACGCTCTGAATTTGCATGAAACCTTCCACTTCTGATCTTGAGGCGGCCTATTCGGCGTGCCGCCGCCTGGCGCGCCGCCATTATGAGAACTTCCCGGTGGCCTCGCTGCTGGTCCCCCGAGACAAGAGAGACGCGCTGGCCGCCATTTATGCTTTTGCGCGCTCGGCCGACGATTTTGCCGATGAGCCTGGCGTGGAAAGGCGGCTGGAGGCGCTGGCAGACTGGCGCCGCAGGCTGTACGCGTGCGTCGAGGGTGACTCTGACCATCCGACTTTTCTGGCGCTGGGCGATACCGTCAGGAAGTACCGTCTG
>JAJYJL010000220.1 GCA_021789565.1 Acidobacteriota bacterium | reverse complement strand
CAATGCCCGCTTTGAGGATTACTGGGAGAACCGCCGGGCGGCGGTGGCCGCATAATTTAAACTTCTATGTCGCGCACCCAATGTAATTGCCTTGAGAAACAATAAGGACTTCCCTCTTCCCGAGGTCAGGGTTTCTGGATTTCCTCCCGCACCTGTTTGGCCGCAGCGGATTCTCCTGCCGCATCAAGCGCTGTGGCTTCGCCCTGATAAGCCTGCCAGTAGTCCGGAACCACCTTGCGTGCGGCATGGAACTCAGCCGCGGCTTGACGGTACTTGCCCAGCTTCATCCAGCAGGTGCCCAGGTAGAAGCGCGCAGTGACGTCCTGAGGATCCGACTTCACCGATTCCTCAAAGTATTTTGCGGCCGTCGTGTAATCACCTTGCGGGAAATAAACAGCGCCCAGAGCGTCACTGGGCTGTGAACTGTCGGGAGCGGCGCGTTGCGCCCTCTTGAAGTCCTCAATCGCTTCCTCCTTATTGCCGTTCCGCAGGGCAATTCGTCCCACGGCCAGGTAGTAGTCGTGATCGAGGTTTAGAGGCCATGAGCTCGCCTGATTCAACCGTTTGGCAAGGTTGTATTCCTTCAGCGCCCCTTTCAGGTCTCCGTGCTCGTATTCGAGCACCACCCCTCGCGCCATGTGGAGCAGGGGCGAATCGGGCGATTGGGTCAGCGAGTAATGAATCAGCGTGTTGTTGTCGCGCCAGCGCGGAATGGCATGCAGAGCCTGGACTCCACAGAAAATCATGGCCAGGCCCATTGCGCACGCGGCGATCACAAACATACGGGCGCGTGGGAATCGGCGTGGGAGCCAATCCAGCAGTAGATCAGCAACAGCAAGACAGGGGCCTATGGAAGGGAAATAGAGAAAACGGTCTGCCAGCAGAGGAAAGCTGAGCTGCCGGATGTCCAGCACCGGCAAAAGCGTTACAGGCCACCAGGCAATCAGAAAAGCCAACCGCGGCTCACGCTTGCGCAGCCAGAGCGTGCCGGCCAGCACCAGCAAAGTGATCCATGGCCATGGCGATTGCAAACTGGGGCCCAGATAAAACATTCGAAAAACATTCAAGTGGACAGGCCAAAAAAGGATTTTTGTATCCTGTCCCAGCAGTGCCACGGCAGAGCCGGCAATGCGCGGAGTGATTCCCCAGAGATGTCCGCTTTGTGTGAGATAACCCAGCGCCAAATGCCGTACCCCTAAATACGCGACTGCGACCCCCACGTAGGGTGACCACCGCAACAGGCGGCGAGGCCAGCTTTCCGGCTTGCCCAGGAAAAACCAGTAAGCCAGCAGTAGAAATGGGTAGCTGAGCGCCATCTCCTTGAAGAACAGGGCGACGAAAAATGACAGAACCGCCCACAGGTGGTAACGGCGCCACCTTTCTCCGTCCTGTTCTGCGCGCAAGAAACAGAAGAGGGACAGAAGAGTAAAAAAAGCAAAGCCAACGTCAGGCAGAGCGGAAATCCAGGCAACCGCCTCCACATGCACCGGGTGAAGCGCCCAAAGCAGAGCGCCAGCAAACGCAACAATGTCATTGTTGAAAAGCTTTCTTGCCAGCCAATAGACAAGCCCTGCAGAAGCCGCGTAGCCCACCAAATTCAAAAGGTGAAACACCGCCGGGTTGGGCCCGCCCATGCGGTACAGCGCCCAGTAACAGGCAAACTGCAACGGCCGGTAGAAGTTGGTCTTGCCACCCTGGAAAGACCAGACCGAGCCTGTAAAGATTTGCTTCCACAGGAGGGAATTCAGGATAAAAGCATTTTGAAGGATTTGCGGATTGTCATCGTAGACAAAGCCGTTGGCCAGCGAACCCGAGAAAGCCGCAAAAGTGACGGCCCCCAGAATCGCGGCTGCCAGCAGGCGATGTTTCGCGATCCGCTCACTCAGTTCAGTGAACAATGGAAAACTCCGGCCAGCAACTCATCCCAGGGTAGCACTCAAGCAGCCCCAACGCCTCGCTCTCAAAACCCGGCGGCAATTTGTGCCTTCAGCTTCGTTCCGTGAACGAGCAGCGCGCCGACCTGGTGAAATTTTCTCATCTGTTCAGCGTCTCGAAACCAGCGGCCCGAATAGTCGCCCGGGACGGGCGTGGGATCAGGAATCTGCCGGTGCTGAACGTTCACAAATCCCGCCTCGCGGTAAAAGGCTTTCCAGTCATCGGCTGAGAGCAGGTGGGTTGGGACGTTGACAATCGGACCCCACTGATGCGCATGCGGGTTCTCGAGATAATAATTAATGAGAACCCACGCGCTCCCGTCTTCGTCAAGCACTCGGAACATCTCCCGAATGCTTGCCGCAGGGTCCGGCCAGTAATACGCTGATTCCACTGAAACAATCTTGGTAAAGGAACCGTTGTCACAAGGAATTCTATCGGCAGCGCCCTCCACGAAATTGAGGTTGGAGTATTCGCCGGCCGCGTCCCTCGCGCGCCGTATCATTTCCGGTGCAACGTCAACGCCCACAACCCGGCCTTGTGGAACCTGTCGCACCAGCAGGCGGCAAAGCCAGCCGCTGCCGCAGCCCAGATCCAGAATGCGGTCAGTGGGCTTGAAGTCCATCAGGGACAGCATGGGCCGCGTGATTGGAAGATGGTGGTCCTCCATTTCTTCCCCTCGGCCAGTTTCCGCCCACTGGTTGAATTCGTCGCGAACTCTCTTTTCGGCCGAAATATCCGTCATAGACACCTTTCGCTATCTGTAAATTATGCCATGGGAAGCGCTGACGTTTGCACGGCTGCCGTCAAAACATCCGGCCACCGTCCCATGCGCAGGCGGTTGAACAGCATGATTCCCCGAAGCAACTCACGCGAGCCTGAGAGAAAGCTAATAATAATCGCCAGTTGAGAAACCAGAAAGATTTCTGGAGCCGGGGTTGTCAATATGAACCTCTCAGATGGTATTATGGTTCATCTTGGTGCGGGGATTGCATCGTATTATAGGTCCCTTAAACAGGTTGATCTTGGGAAGATTCGGATATGATTGAAATCATGATGAAGAATATAGCGACGTGCAAGAGTTCTCTGGCTGAAGCGATGCGAGGGATTCAAAGTTTCAAAACATTCGCTCTGGCTGCCGCAAGTGATTTCCAGAATATCGCTTCCGTCGCCCCCAGTTCGCGACATCTGGCGCGCGCCATGCTGGAAGGGCTGCCCATTAACGAGACCCAGACTGTGGTTGAACTTGGAGCAGGCACCGGGGCCATTACGCAGGTTCTGCTGGAAACACTCTCCCCACAAGCCACTCTTCTGGCCTTCGAGATCAACCCGGAATTCGTCAGGTACATGGAAAACCGCTTTCCCGATCCACGTCTGGTGCTGCTGAACACTCCCGCGGAATGTCTGGGTGATGAGTTGCACAAGCGCGGCCTGGACCGGGTCGATGCCGTTGTTTCATCCCTTTCGCTCCGCTTCATGCCGGACCACCGCCAGCGCATTCTGCAAGAGGTTCTCGCCCCTTTCATGGACGAAAGAAGTGTGTACACGCAGTACCAGTACATACATGGAATGCGCTTCGAAAATGGCAAGATCCTGCGGCACTCTTCGTTGCCTTTCCTTCGCGAATATTTCGGATCCATTCAGTGCCGCACCATCTGGCGGAACTTGCCGCCGGCGCGGGTGTTTACCTGCCGGGGAAGATTCCGGGATGGACAAACTCTTCAGCTCTGCGCAAGCGGAAAACCCCGCAGAGCAGGCTCACTGGCCAACGAACAAGCCTGACAGCAACTCAACCGTGCATTACAGGAAGGAAAGACTCACATGCATTGGATTGATGTGGTGATTCTGGCCGTGATTCAGGGCCTGGCCGAACTCCTTCCGATTTCCAGCTCTGCCCACGTGATTGTCACAGCTAAACTTCTCCATGAAAACATGTCTACACCGGCCAACGCGCTGCTATTGGTGATGCTGCATACAGGAACAATGTTTGCCGTGATCGTCTATTTCTGGCGGCAGTGGGTGGACACCTTTTTCTCATCTCGCGAGGCCTTCGTCCGGTTCGCTCGCATGTGCTTTGTGGCCTGCTTCCTGAGCGGGGCGGTTGCGTTTCCGCTGATTCTGGCCGTGGAGCACGTGCTGAGCCACGGTAACCACCATGCAGAGATCGAAGCTCTTTTTAACAAGCTCAACTGGATTGCTCCGGCACTGGCCGCCGCCGGCATCCTGATTCTCTGGGCCGGACTTCGAGAGGCCCGGAGTCCCGAGATACCGTCGGATGCAAGGCCTCGCGAGGTCACCTGGGGCCAAGCTATCATCATGGGAATTCTGCAGGGCGCTGCGATCCCCTTTCGAGGATTTTCCCGTTCCGGCTCGACCATTTCCGGCGCTCTATTGGCTGGGGGCGACCGCCTGCCAGTTGAATCCTTCAGCTTCGCAATTGTTGTTGCCATCACCCCGCTGGCCATTGCCCGCGAATTCTATCGCCTGTTTCGCGACACCGCCCAGGCGGGGATACACCTCAATCTGGTCTCGGCGCTTGCACCCAGCCTGCTGGGCATGGTCTGCGCCTTCCTGGCCGGCCTGCTAGCGCTCAAATGGCTGTCACGCTGGCTCGAACAGGGCCGCTGGTATTGGTTTGGAATTTACTGCCTGGCGGCTTCAGTGGTTGTGATGCTGCTGTATCTGCGGGGCTGGTGAAGGCCCATCCCAGGGCAAGCCGGCAGGGAAACCTGGCCCGTACGCGGACTTGTGAATCCCCGGTGATCTTGGAAGGGGTCTTGTCTCCGGCCTTATTTTTCCACCTTGGCCAGCAACTCCACAAACTTCTGCTCACGCTCTTTTTGATTGAACCCCAGGTGCTTCTCCATCACCTGAGTGGTGTTCATGGAGCAGAATTTGGGGCCGCACATTGAGCAGAATGCCGCGTCTTTGTAGTATTCATCGCCCAATGTTTCGTCGTGCATGGAGCGCGCCATTTCGGGATCGAGCGAAAGATCAAACTGCTTGTTCCAGTCAAACAGGAAGCGGGCGTAGGAAAGAGCGTCGTCACGGTCGCGGGCGCCCGGGCGCTTGCGGGCCACGTCCGCAGCGTGGGCGGCAATCTTGTAAGCAATTATGCCCTGTCGCACATCGTCCTTGTTGGGCAGGCCCAAGTGCTCCTTGGGCGTCACATAGCAGAGCATCGATGCACCATGCCAGCCGATCATCGCCGCTCCGATGGCAGAGGTGATGTGGTCGTAGCCAGGCGCAATGTCGGTAACCAGGGGCCCCAGGGTGTAAAAAGGAGCTTCGTGGCAAAGCTCCATTTCCTTATCCACCTGGAGCTTGATCTGGTCCATGGGAATGTGTCCCGGTCCTTCAATCATCACCTGGACGTCATACTCCCACGCCTTTTTCGTCAGTTCGCCCAGGACTTTGAGTTCCGCAAACTGAGCCTCGTCGCTGGCGTCCGCCAGACAGCCGGGCCGCAGGCCGTCGCCGAGCGAAAAGGAAACATCGTACTTCTGGAAAATCCTGCAGATTTCCTCAAAGTGCGTGTAAAGGAAATTTTCCTGACTGTTCTCTGAGCTCCACTGGGCCATGATGGCGCCGCCCCGGCTGACGATCCCGGTGATGCGGTGACGTGTGAGAGGGATGAATTCCCGGAGAACGCCGGCGTGGATGGTCATGTAATCAACGCCCTGCGCGGCCTGTTCTTCAATCACCTCCAGGATGATCGCAGGCGTGAGGTCGCGGACCTGCTTCACCCGAGAAAGCGCCTCGTAAATAGGCACCGTGCCAATGGGGACGGGGCTGTGGCGCAGATTGGATTCGCGGATTGCGTGAATGTCGCCGCCGGTTGACAGGTCCATCGCTGTATCCGCGCCAAAGTGTACGGCAGCGTGCAGTTTTTCGAGTTCCTCCTGCAGATTGGAAGTGGTGGCGGAGTTCCCGATGTTGGCATTGATTTTGCACTGGGCGGCAATCCCGATACACATAGGCTCGAGCTCAATGTGACGGATGTTGGCGGGAATGATCATGCGTCCGCGGGCAACTTCCGAGCGGATCGTCTCCGGCGAAAGCTTTTCGCGCTTCGCCACATACTCCATTTCTTCCGTCACCACCCCCTCACGGGCATAATGCATCTGGGTCACGATGGGCCCAGTCCGCTTTTTGACCCACTCACTGCGCAATGGAACCGACATTGTATTTTTTCCTTCCTTGTTGGTGAAACACCCTGCTTCAAAAGGCTTCTCACTGGACGCGGGATGAACCCGAAGCAGGCTCCTCAGGGGAACCATCTTCCAGACGCCTGCGCCCGGCGAACCCGTCTTCCAGACCGTGCCAGAATTCAATCCGGCGCTCACCCTGTTTCCAGCACAGGAAAGCTTCCTGGCCCTCAATCAAACTCGGAAAATCGATCAGACCTGCATCGATATCCTTGACCAGGCACCCGGTTTCCTGAATCTTGGAGATCGTTTCGATAATCCTGGCCGAGGCATGGTCCCGTTCAGCTTTCTTCCTGACAAGGTCTGAATACGAGGGATAAGACCCGCCTAGAACCATAATCCGCGAAGCGGCCTTCGTCAATTCAGTCTGTGCGGCGTCCACGGCCTGCTTGTGCTCCTGCGCCTGTTTCAGAAATCCCTCGATCAACGGCAGCAGTTGTTCTGCTTCATGACGGCTGAAATACTTGCTTGACATAAACACCCTTCCCCAACACAGCATCACCCAAATTGGCGACAGCCCCTTCCGGCTTCCGTTCCCGTCCTTTCGTAATTGCTATTGCCCGACGGAAGAGGTCAGCGGAAATCCGGATCGGCCAGGCTTCACACAATCGCCAGCATGCGGTCCAGCGCCAGATGCGCCCAGCGCCGGGTTTCTTCATCCACCTGGACACGGTTCACAATCTGGCCGGCTACAAGGCTCTCAAGCACCCAGCACAAGTGCTGGGGCGAGATGCGGTACATCGTGCTGCAAAGGCATCCGCAATCGTCCAGTGAGACCACAAAACGGTCGGGGTACTCCCGTGCCAGACGGTTGACCAGGTGGATTTCTGTCCCCACAGCAAACCGGCTACCCGGTCCGCCATCCTCAATCTTCCCGATGATGAATTCCGTCGATCCCACCGAGTCGGCCTTTTCGCAAACGTCCCAGCGGCACTCCGGGTGAACAACAATGTGAATGCCCGGATAGTTCTTCCGAGCGCGGTCCACGTGCTCCGGAAGGAACCGCTGGTGGACCGAACAATGTCCCTTCCACAAAATCACCCGGGCTTGCTGAATCTGCTCAGCCGTCAAGCCGCCCATTTCCTCGTGCGGATTCCACACGGCCATTTCATCCAGCGGAATCCCCATGCGATAGGCCGTATTTCTCCCCAGGTGTTCATCAGGGATAAACAGTCCTTTTTGGCCGTGCGCCAGGGCCCATTCCATAACTTTTCTGGCGTTGGATGACGTGCAGACCGCCCCGCCCTGGCGACCGACAAACCCTTTGATGGCCGCAGTGGAGTTGATGTATGTCACAGGAACAACTTTTGCTTTTACCCAGCCGGTCACTTCCCCCCAGCAAACCTCCAACTGCTCCAGGTCGGCCATGTCCGCCATCGAACAGCCCGCATTCATGTCAGGAAGAATCACCACCTGGTGTTTTTCGCGCAAGATGTCCGCGCTCTCAGCCATGAAATGAACGCCGCAAAACACAATAAATTCCGCTTCCTTGCGGCTTGCGGCCAGGCGCGAAAGCTTCAGAGAATCGCCGAGGTAATCCGCGAACTTAACGACTTCGTCCCGCTGATAATGGTGGCCCAGAATCACCACGCGAGGACCCAAAGCCGCCCTGGCATGAGCGATGCGATCGTTGAGGTCCCGCTCAGACAATTCAACGTAATCGTCCGGTAAAAGACTCAATGTGGTCGTTGCCATATGAAACCCGTCAGAATGATATTTTAACACCCTATGAGCCTTCAATCAGCGTCAGGATAAGATGCTGCGAAAGCCCCTGCCCCGACTCATCCTCCAATGTAAACCATCGTCCGTGACGGTTGAACAAAATCCGGCTCGTTGATCCGGTGGCCAGGCTCCTTCTGGTCAACCGCAGAACGGATCATGACTCTGATGGCATGGTCGTCGGCCCCGCCGCGAAGCAACGCCGCGAGGTCGAATTCTTCAAGCGAAAACAGGCACGTGCGGAGCTTGCCGTCGGCTGTCAGGCGAATGCGGCTGCACTGCCCGCAAAAGGGGATCGAGACTGGAGCAACAACCCCGATTTCCCCTTTCCCGTCCTTGAACCGGTAGCGCAAGGCCGTCTCGCTCGTTTCCCGGCGCAGGAACTCCTCCAGCGGAAACACGGGATGGATGGTCTCAAAAATCTCGCGTGCCGTCACCACCTTCGAGCGGTCCCAGGAGTGATCGGCATCCAGCGGCATAAACTCGATAAACCGGACAATCAAATTCGTTTTCCGGGCAAGTTCCGCAAAACCCAGAATCTCTCCTTCATTGAATCCCCGGACCAGCACCACGTTGATCTTCACAGGATGCAATCCCGCTTCCGCCGCGGCGTTCACACCCGCCATCACGCGTTCAAAAGAACCGGGTGTGCGCGTAATGGCAGCAAACTTGTCCGGGTGAGACGAATCCATGCTGACATTGACCCGGCAGAGACCCGCACGAACCAGCCCCGTGGCCATCTCCTCTAAGAGATAGCCATTGGTCGTCAACGCCAAGTCCTGGATTCCGTCAATCTTCTTTAACCCGGAGAGAAAATCAATGATGCCAGGGCGCAGCAGCGGCTCACCGCCGGTCACACGGATCTTCCGGATTCCCAGGCTGGCCATGTTGCGCGCCACGCGCAAAAGTTCATCCCAGCCCAGCAGATTTTTGTGAAGGAAATAATTCTTCGGGTCGGCCGATTTGCAGTAAACGCACCGAAAGTTGCAGCGGTCCGTGACTGAAATTCTCAGGTCGTGAATGTCCCGGCCATAGCTGTCTTTGAGCATAGGTTTCCGCCGACAACCAACGCTTGCGGGCCCGGTCAGGATGAACGGCCATAACTAGCCTACAAAAATAAAAACGCCTACCCGTATTCGGCGTAGGCCTGTTCCCCTTTCCAAATACGGGAGGCGCCCGGATTTCTCCGCGCACCCTGCCGGCCTTCGAGGCATGGACTGTGGTGGAGGCTCTTTAGCTCCCGAAGGCTCGGAGAACACTTCCCATGGTACACCAACTCCGACCCAGGAGCAAGGCAAGTCCGTTCCAGGCAAGTCCGTTCCAGCGACGGGTGGGTGCGCGACATAGAAGTGGGGCTTTTTCGCATTCCTTGTTTTGGGACCTTTATCTGTACGTATGCTATACTGTCAGATAAAGGAGGTGGCTATGCCCCAAACCCTTCC